>CAYGRM010000156.1:0-14730 GCA_964352225.1 uncultured Saprospiraceae bacterium
AATAACTCAATAACTATTTATAATTGACCAAATGAATTCATTTAGAACCAATAAATAAATACCTATTTGTAAAATAACTCCAAATATTTGAAAAACATAACTAATCTAGTGTACTTATATTTCTTCCATCTGGACAAATCATTCATTTTCATTTGACAATTCAAAATATGATATAAAATAAAACAGGTAAAAATACCTGTTAGATCGCGTAGTTATACCTGAATATTAATTACCTGTTTTCTACGCTTTTCCTGATTGAATTTTTGTACCATATTTGTATTAACCAAATGACAAAATTAATACACCCCCAAAGTCAAACCCCATGTTTACTAAACCTATGAAAACAATCTCAGTTGGAATTATGAAACCCACATTAACTGCGGAGTATCTGCGTGATATGTGGGTTTTATTTTCACACTACTACGATGTCGATCAGAGATCGTTCTTCTATGAAATGGGCTCTAATGATTACTATGCACTCTATACAGATGAAAAAAAATTAATCGGTTTCACAGGATTCAGGTATCGAAAAATTAAAACTGAAGATGGGACATGCCAAGCGCTTCAAATTGGTCAAACTGTAATGAAACAAAATTATAGAGGTCAATCTTTTGTTGCTCAAACTTGCCTCTCACTCTTTATCAAACACTATCTTCGATATCCATTTAGACCGTTGTATGCTTGGTGCGATGCACTTACGTTCAAACCTTATCTGATGTTTGCAAATGGGTTGGAAACCTTTTATCCTAACTACCTAGAAGAAACTCCAACTAAGCTAAAATCTATTTTAGATAGTCTTGGCAATTATCATTATGGCGTAAATTATAATCCTGAAACTAATGTGGTCAAAAAATTTCAAAAGGCAGTCAATGACACTACTGCCAATATTTCTGAAAAGGAATTAGATAATCCACATATCGCTTTTTACAACAAACAAAATCCCGATCATATTCATGGCAACGGCTATTTAGTGATTGCACCAATCAATTTTCGAAATATGTTTTTTTTAGCAAAAAAATGCATTATAAAAAAATTTTCAACGCTCTAGAAATACTAAAACTACTCTTGTAACCCCAAAGCCAGAATAGTGTTTTCGCAAAATTTCAGGAGGTCTTAACCATAGATGCCCTTAATCTTCTTCAATTTTTTGCGTTAACGCTATTCTTTTTTTTTAAGGTTGTTATTCCAAACGCTCCGTCAAAATTGAATACATCGTTTTGATTCCATCCACATAATTTCCTACTCGAATGTTTTCATTTGGACTATGCTGATTATTATCTCGATTCACCGTCGGAACAGAAACCGCTGGCACTCCCAACTGATTGACAAAAGGAGAAATCGGAATACTTCCTCCAGCAGTTCGAATTCGGATCGGTGATTTTCCAAAAGCTTTAATCATTCCTTTATTCAACCATTGCCCCACTTCTGACTCAAAATCTGTCCGAAAAGCCAAGTAAGAATTTTCATAGGTAAATTGACAAATGCGTTCATACTTCGCTCGTTCTTGCGAAGTTGGTTTTCGATCAAGTACGAGATAGCCTTGTCCAACAATGTGCTCACGGATTAAATTAACCAATCGATCTGGATCACTTTCGAGCACTAATCGTACATCAATTTCTGCCACAGCAGAAGACGGAATGATCGTTCTCTTTTCAGCACCTACCCAACCTGACGAAATACCTCTCACATTTAAAGAAGGATATTGTAGCGATTCTTGGTAAGTTGAGGCGACCTTATCTCCCGAGGCAATTCCTATTTTTGCATTGAGGTAAGCTTCGTCATCTGGAACGGATTGAAGGATTTTTTTCACCTCATCACTAATCATAATTCCATCATAATAACCTGGAATCGTCACTCGACCATCTGCATTTTTCATACTTGCAATCAGTTGGGATAAGCGCACCGCAGGGTTTGGTACCCAGTTTCCGTAATGCCCGCTATGTTGTGGAAATACTGGTCCAAAAACTTTTAAAGTAATCGTAGAAATTCCTCGAGCTCCAAAAGTTAAAGTGGGTTGATTTGTAATATGCATCGGCCCATCAAAAATGATAAACATATCTGACGCCAACTGTTTTTTATATTTCGTCACCGCTTTGGGTAATTGCGGAGAACCCAATTCTTCTTCAAAATCAAGGATTACTTTCATATGAAAATTAGGCATTTCGTTTTGATCCATCATCATATCTATCGCAGTCAAAAACATATTGACCGGCCCCTTAGCATCAGAAGTTGAACGAGCAAAAATCCGCCAATCAGGATTTATTTTTTTATCAAAAAGGGAATTCCAATCAATGGTTTTCCATCCACCTTCAGGATCAATTTCTTTTAAAGTTGCTTCATAGGGATTTTTTTGAAACCAATGATTTGGATCTACTGGTTGTCCATCGACTTGCAAATAAATCAAAACAGTCTTTGCATTTTTATTACTACACTTTTTTTCGGCGAGCAAAAGTGGGACTGTTTCCGTTTCCAATCGAGTGGTGGTAAAATCTCTTTTTTCGAAATGTTTTTCACTCCATTTTATATTAGGTTCGAGCTCATCGGTATTATTCGCGTCGTTCGGCATAGCGAGTAATTCTTTGAGTTGGGGGAAAGATGCTTTTGCATATTTTTCAAAAATTTTATCACTTGGAAGTTGTGAAAAGATAGTGGACGAAAAGACTATAGTGCAAAAATTGAGGAGTAAAAATCTAAGTTTCATTTTGAATTTGTTTTGCTATTTGATTAAAAATAGGTCTGTTCTTAAAATTGAAAAATACGAAAAGAAAAATAATCCAATGCATATCCACCTTTAATTAAATTTTTATTCTAAAAAAGCAGAGTATTTAAAGTATTGAAAATCAGCACTTTACAACTATCGCTCTCCTTGTTTCTTTTTTTATTTCAAAAAACACTTGCAGAATAATACAAAATGATTTTACTTTGTAATTCAAAGTACTTTTAAAAATATCAAAAATGAATCAACAAAAAATAACTACCGGCTTTGTTTTGATCGGAACAATTCTCTTTCATTCTTTTTTTTGGAAAGAAAAAATGGGCGTAAATGTTTTGATTTTTACGACTTACATTTTAGGCACTTACTTTTTTATTTTTAACAAAAAAGAATTGTCCAAAGCAGCTCTTTTTACTTCCATTCTTACATTACTAATGGCAGTCATGGTAATTGTCAATAATTCCATTTTAAGCATGTTCATGTTTGCCATTTCATTTATGTCGATGGTTGGATTTGTTCATCAAAAAGAATTGAATTTTTTTTTCTATGGGCCATTTCAAACTTTACTTCACCTTGAAATTATTCCTAAAAATCTCTTTGGGAAAAAAGATGAACTGGAACAAACAATGGGCAACTGGAAACGTGGTTTGGTCTACGCTCGGATTACGGTTTTGCCATTAATCGTCTTGGGAGTTTTTTATGGATTATACTATTCCGCCAATCCAAAATTTGCCAACCTCTCGGATCAAACTTGGGATTTATTTTTTAATTATTTCAATTGGAATATTTCCTTTGAGAGTATTCTATTTTTCGTTTTAGGATTATTAATCGTTGGAGCTGCGATTTGGAAGACTGCAATTCCTCATTTGGTTCGATTAAATAATTCACACTCGGAAACGCTATTTCGAAAAAGAAAAAAACAAGAATTTCAAACTCAAAATCCAAAAATGCTGTCGCTAAAAAAGGAATTTCAAACAGCAGTTTTGATGATGGCAATGTTGAATATTTTATTGCTTTTAGTCAATGTGATTGATGTTCGATTTGTGTGGTTTGATTTTGAAGAACAGCCCGCTTACAGTTTGAAAAATTATGTTCATGAAGGCACTTATGTTTTGATTGCAAGTATTATGTTGGCGATGAGTATTATCATTTATTATTTCCGTGGCAACTTAAATTTTTATGCTAAAAACAAAATTCTTCAAAATTTAACCTACGTTTGGATTTTCCAAAATGCAATTTTAGCCTATTCAGTTGGCATGCGAAATTTCCGATATATCGAATATCACGGCTTGGCATACAAACGAATTGGAGTCGTCATTTTTTTGATTGCGGTTATTTTTGGATTGATTACCATGTTTAAAAAAGTGCAGGAACAACGTAGTTTTTATTACCTCGTCAATCGAAATGCTTGGGCCGTGTATGTATTGTTATGTTTGGCGAGTTTAGTGAATTGGGATGTGGCAATTACTCGTTATAATATTTTAGCTGAAACAAAAAGACCAATTGACATTGAATTTTTAACTCAGGATGTTTCGGACAAAAATCTTTTTTTACTAAAAAAATATAATGATGAGATTGTCAAAAAACTGCCAACAGGTTACACACAAGCACATTTAAATAAACTCTGCAATCAAAAAATGAAAAGAATTGAAGAGAAGAAAAATAAATATTCTTGGCTGTCTTGGAATTACGCAGATTTTAGAAATGAGCGGATGTTGGAGCGGTATTAAAACATGAATCATCCCTAATTTTATAAAAAAGGAAAACGTGAATAAAAGGGAAAAGTACTACGTACTTTAATCTTTTAGGCGAAGATTTTTACTACAAACAGGGACAGCCCGCTGGGCTTTTTTCGTCCAACATACGAGTCCGCTAGGACTGTCCCAGTTTGTAGAAAGTGTAAGAAAAAAACAAGTAAAAGCACGTAGTACTGTCCCTATTATCAGAAATCTCTTCCTGTTTTAAAAATTCGAGATGATTTATATTCATTAACTACTCCCTAAATACTTTCATATTCCAATCTCGAAAATGAAATAAATTTTCTCTCCTTCTAGGCGTCATTAAAATTCTAATTTTTTTAAAAAACTGCTTTGACGTCAGCACTTTTTTCTTCTCTACATTTTTCATCTTAAATTATTTATTGGTTAAAAACTAAGGGAATATCGAACGCTTCGCTTAGGATTTGAGAAGTTTGACGATACTTCTCAAAGATCGACAAAACTAACATCGTCAAACTTCTCAAATCCTTGTTCTGAAATCGATATTCGATATTCATTTTTTTAATACCCACCGCGCTCCTCTCCCATCGTAGCTGGTGGAAATCCTATCTTCGTCAACACCCAAATTACCCCATCCCAAAATCTTATTTTTTCCAAAATAGGATTTAAGAAAACCGTCTGCACACAAAAAAAAGTATCAAAAGGTGCATTGTGATGATGACGATGTTGGTGTTTATTTGGAATGATTTTCCACTCTTGTAACAATGTAATTACGGAACCATTTTGAGATTTAGTTTGGTGTGCCCACTTGTGAATTATATTTCCCTGAGCACCATAAACGACCAAAAAAACTATTTCCCAATCTAACTTTCCAAAGGCCATAAACCATAACAATAATATTACAAATCCTAAAACCCACGAACTCCAAGTCAATGACCAATAACTTCGTTGGATCATATCCATCGGATTTTTGTGATGATTGATGTTTAACTTGATGACACTTTTGCCAACTATTGGCATCTCCTCTTTCCCATATTGATCAATCCAAAAATGAACAAATCCTGTTACAAAATCTGTCAAGAGAACAAGTGAAAAAATTTTGATCGCAAACATTAAATAAATCATAGCTAGTCTTTTTTAGGTTAAAAAAATAAACAGCCTAGGCCTATGAAATGACATAGACTATCCGAGTTATTAAAAAATGATTTTAATTTTTTTTTAAAAAAACACTAGGCACAACAATACATTTACATATTGTGAGCTAAGGTTTTTTCAAAAAATTTGCGATAAATAAATGTGTATGGAAAATGGAATCTCGTTTGAAATTTTTAGTAATTAGATTCCTTCGTGAAGCATGTTTTTGATAGTAACGTTTTGAGGTGGATAAAACGTTGGTACTAATTTTAAAATTGTAAAGAATTTAGAAAAAACTAATTATTGACCATCTTTGAGTGCAGAAATTACTTTGTCAATATCTGGTTGGAAGCCTAAATATTCATCTTGATCTACACATTCTTCATAAGATTTACTGATAGGAATTTCTTCAGAAGTACCTTTCAAAATTAAAACACTTCCCTTTCGACCAATCACTTTATCTTTCGCAACGATATAACTTCGATGCACTTGAATAAACTGATCAGCTGGCAAATGTTCTTTATAATCACTCATACTTTTAGAGCCACGATATTTTCGGACTTCATCATTGGTAAAGATCAAAGGCTCATTTCCGTCACCTTGGAGATAGAGGATATTTTTGAGTTGAATAATTTTATAGGATTTTTTAGTTCCAACTTTTAGTAAATTATTATCACCACTAATTTCGATATCTTGTAACTTTTCTTTGAGCTGAACATTCTCTTCTTTAAATTTTTGCTCGCGCCGCTTAATTTTTTCCAACTCTCGAATGTACTCCAAAGTCTCCCTCCGAAATAACAAACCTGTTGCCACCAACTGAGTTCCAAATATCGTCAACACATTCACCAGATATCGAAATTTGACTTTCATAAAACCTGGGAAATTATTGTAAATAACATTCATCAACAATGCAAAAATCAAAGCATTGACCAAAACCGCAATAAGATAAGGCACATAAGATAAAACCTTCCCACCGCTGGAGTCAATAATGTATCGCTTGAGAACCAACAGATTAAAATAGATCGGCACCATCATAAATAGTGTATATACCAAACTATTTTTTAAAATAACTAAAAACGCATCAACCGGTGTAGACCTGTCCATTCCTTCCACACAATCCGAATTAGTAACATATTCCAAAAATCCACATTGAGGATTTTCAATCAAATAATACATATTCAAGAAATGAAGTGTACAAAATCCAATAGTCAAAAAATAAAATACCATCCAACTGATTGGATCAGTAAATGATCTTTTGTTACTGGCAACGATAAACCGCCAATGTTTGAATTTTGAACTTGAGTTAAGCATGTCGTAAAAGTACGTTGTCTAATTTATTGATTTTCAAATAGATACATATAGTTTTTACACTACATTATCTTGCCCTTCCAATTTTTAAAGGTAGAAATTCCCTTTCGAAAATCAAATTGGAATTTGTTATTTTTTATGAAAAAAATGCCGACTTTTGAAATGTATAAATTTAGTAACAACAAAAAAGAAAATGCTACTTCGAATAATCCCTTTTTTTGGTTTTCTATGCTTCACCAATCTATTGTTAGCTCAGTACGTCGTCAAAGGGAGGGTCAATATCAATGAAAATTGGCAACCTAAAATTTATATGGCTGCGGTCAATAAGTTAAGTGATTATTATCGAACGAGTCCTGATATGATCATCAAATCCACAGATATTGATGCTAATGGAAAATTTGAAATAAAAGGAGATAACCTACCCAACGAAAAGAGATTTTATCGATTGTATGTGATGAAGAAACAAAATTCAGATTTTGATGCTTGTTTGTATGTGGGAGGGGACGATCTCAACTTCGTCCACATCTTGTTGGAAAATGGCGAAGAAGTGGAAATTAATGCCAATCCAACTGGAACAGCTCCCTTCCAAGAATTTAAAATCGTAGGACAAAAAGAAAATCATTTAATGCGAAATTTGTCAAGAATCGTTTATCCTCGCTTTTATTTTCATCGAATAGAATTTCCGACTGAGCTTAAATTTTCAGAGGATAAATTACATACTGACTTGAAAAATTTTGTTGATACTTGTAGCAGTACTTTGGTTTCGTTGGCAGCTATTAACAATACGGATTTTGATGAATATTATGATCAAAATCCAGCATTTTACCAAGCCTTTAAAACTCGTTTAAAAGCTGATTTACCCAATTCAATTTATACCAAAAATTATTCACTCAAAGTAAAATACTATGCCAATGAAGAGACCCTTTTACCTAATTGGTCGAAGTTCCTCATAGCATTTCTTTCGCTAAGTTTAATTGCGCTTTTATTCAAATTAATGCAGTTTAGAAATCGGATTCAATCCCTTGAAAATCAGATCGTCATCCCACTCAAAATCGAAACTCCTAAGCCATCGATGGATCAACTCTTAACTCAAAAGGAAATGGAAATTCTTCAACTGATCAGTCAAGGCAAATCTAACAAAGAAATAGCCAACTCCCTTTTTGTAGAATTGAGTACAGTCAAAACTCACATCAATAAAATTTATTCAAAAATTGGTGCATCTAATCGAAAAGAAGCGCAAACCCTTGCAAAACAAGCATTTAAGGAAGGGGTCTAGTCCTTATTTCCACCTTAAACTAGCCCTTTTATCCAACCATATTTTCTTTTTTTCAGGTAATTCTGACGGTACATTTGTACTTGTCAAGTTGCTACTGACTTTAGTCGGCAGCAAAATTATTTACTCATAAAAAAAGAAATATGAAAAATCTATTACTCTTCTCAACAATTGGTATGATACTATTAAGCATCACTTTCCTAGGTTTCAAAGCAAGCCCCACCTCCAAAATTAACACCTCCAAAATCAAATGGTACACCCTCGAAGAAGCCCTCGCTGCTCAAGAAAAAAATGATAAAAAAATATTCATTGATATGTATACCGATTGGTGCAAATGGTGCAAAGTGATGGATCAAAAAACTTTCACCGACCAAGAAGTTATTCAATATATGAACGAGAATTTCTACGCCGTAAAATTCAATGCAGAACAAAAAGAAGCCATCACTTTCAAAGGAAAAAAATATGACTTTATCCAATCAGGAAGAAGAGGTATTCATGCGCTTGCCTACGAGTTGATGGAAAGGTCAGCAAGCTATCCTTCTTTTGTTTTGTTGGATAAAAATCTAAATAAATTAGGTCTCATCAAAGGATATAAAGCTCCCGCACAATTTTTGAGTGCAGTAAAAAATAAGGTTGCGATGTAGATCAAAAACAACCAAAGAATATCACTAACAATGTATTTGGAAAGCAGGCATTTTCTTTTTGGAAAATGACCTGTTTCTTTTTTTGATGAAACTTTATTTTTGATGGAACACGGATGCCGCGGATTAGGCGGGTTTTCACGAATTTGACGATCAGAGGTGCGATTGATATTCCTTGTTCCATAGTAATCGTCAAATCCGCGAAAATCCGCTCGATCCGCGGCATCAGCGTTCTATCCTACCTTCAGTTTTCGTTCATAATAAATCCATTGAATCAGTCCTCTCGCTCCCATAAAAATCAATAACGCCGCCCACAATCCATGATTCCCATATCCATCCTTCAATAAAAAATATACTAAAACATAGACAATCAAAGCAATCACCATGGTATCTCTCATAGCCTTCGAAGCCGTCAAACCAATATATATTCCGTCCCATATATAACAAGGTGTACTGATCAAAGGAAAAATAATCATCCAAAATAAAAAGGGCAAACTTGCCTCAATCACATTTTCTTTATCCGTAAAAACATACAACAGTTCATTTCCAAAAATCCAATAAGTTAAACTAAACCCTACTGCCAAAACCATCCCCCAAACAAAAGATAACCGAATCGCTTTTTTGAGCTGAACAGGATCTTTTGCCCCTTCATATTTCCCCACCAAACTTTCGCTAGCAAATGCAAATCCATCAACCCCATAAGACATCCAATTTAAAAATTGCAATAAAATCACATTCGCTGCCAAAACCGTTTCTCCTGCCACCGAAGATTGACTATAGAAAAAACCAAAGGCAAATGTGAGACAAAATGTACGGATAAAAATATCTCGATTGATCGTCAAATATTGTTTTAATTCATCAATTTGCAACATTGCTTTTTGACTATAATGTGCAAGGTGAGTTTTGTATTTTCCATAAAAAAGAAAAAAGGATAAGAGAATTCCTGCGTATTGCGCAATGACTGTTCCCCACGCAACTCCTGCGACATCCCAGCTAAGGATTTTTACAAAAAAGTAACTCAACAATATATTTACGATATTGACAAAGACCGTGATGATGAGTGGAAAAATGGCATTTTGCATTCCAAAAAACCATCCCATCATCGCAAATAATCCAAGGGTAGCAGGAGCTGCCCAAATTCGGATATAAAAATATTCTTCCACCAAATGATACTGCTCGGTTGAAATATTCATCAAGTAGAAACTCATTTTTCCAAAAGGAACTTGCAATACAAAAATTACGATGGCTAAAATTAATGCGACTAAAAGTCCTCGACTCAACGTTTGCATAATCGCCGAGTCATCTTTTTTTCCAAAAGCTTGAGCCGTAATTCCCGTAGTTCCCATGCGTAGAAACCCAAAATTCCAATAGATGAAATTAAAAATCATCGCACCTACTCCAACGGCTCCAATGTGTAATTCTGAAAGTCGACCCATCAACATGGTATCGACCGTACTCAACAGCGGAATAGAAATATTACTGATAATATTTGGAATGGCAAGTCGAAGGATTTCTTTGTTCACGTGATTATTTTAGGGTTGAGATAATAATTTGATGAGCAGGCGAATAATCTAAGAATTATTGCAAATACTCGAAGTCGGGTGCAAAAGTAAGGTGTATTTTTTAATTTTAGATTTTATAAAAATATCTTACCACAGATTTTTCAGATTTCCACAGCTTATCTTTTTATCAAAAATCTGTGAAAATCTGAGTAATCTATGATAAAATCACAATCCAATATATCACTCAAGATTAAAGATAATTTAGTTAAATTTGCGGCAAATTAACGAATTCAATATCTATGAAAGAGAACCTAAGCAAAGTATGGCAAAAAATTAAGCATTTCGGTTTGGAAGTGTTTGCATTTATCACAAGTAAAATTTTCATCAAAAATTTTGCAGGAGTGATCGGTATGCTAATCGTGCTTTTCTTTTTTACTACGACTTGGTTGAAATGCTATACAAATCATGGAGAAGCCATCCACATGACGAACTATGTAGGAAAAAATTTATTGGACGTTAAGAATGAAGCAAAGAAAAAAGGGTTTCAAATTGTAGTAGACTCCGTTGGGAATACGGATGGTAATAAAAACTTACCTCCTTTAACTGTACTCGACCAAGACCCAAAACCTGATGCTTTAGTCAAAGAAAAACGAACTGTTTATTTGGCTGTAAAAAAAGCAGGTTATGAATTTGCTGAACTCCCTCAGTTGGATGGAAGTAACGAAAGTTTTGAAGTTTATCGAAAACAATTGATGCTAAAAGGAATCAATTATACTAGCCTCTATCGAGTGGATAGTCGCGTATCAGAAAATACTATTTTAGATATTGAATACAAAGGTGAAAAAATTACCAACCAAGTTCGAGACGGAGAATATGATAAAGTACCAAAATACTCAAAAACTCCAATAACTGTGGTTATTTCCAAAAAAGGATATGGCAATACTAATGTTCCTAATATTGTTTGTAAAACTTTGAGTGAAGCTAAATTGATTTTGGAAAATAGTAACCTTACGATCAACTTTGAAGCAGATCAAACCGTAGTCGATAAAGACAATGCATATGTCTGGTTGCAAAATCCTGCAGCAGGCTCATCTATCCGATTTGGAGAGCAAGTTAAATTGCGCTTGACGCAAAACTTACCAGATGATTGTGATGATGCAATTAATGATTTGGAAGCACCAGGAGATAATGAAGAGAATGATTCAGGAGAAGGAGAAGATTTTTAATTACATCATTCCTTTTTCATTTTCAGAATGGTTCATTTTTTTCAAAACACAATTTTTTCCAATATTCCACTTTTTATTTGACAACAAAGCTTTCAATTATGCGTTTTTCCCAAGATAAGTCTTTGTCTAGATTGTATTGATCTGGACAGAAGAAAATACCATAAACCTTATTCAACTATGCAAAAAATTTACGCTATCGTAATTTTTATAATTACAGCAACCATTGCACAAGCACAAATTAACGAAGTTCCTCTTGCCACTAATCCTACTCTAGAAAAACAACATGCAGTACAACAACAGCAAATTCAATCAATGTTGGCTCAACGAAAAGCGGCTCTTTTTCCTACAAGTGTTCAGAATCGAGATGTGATTATTAGAAATTGGATGTGCCTTGAATCTCAAGATACTTTCACTACTTGCATTGATACTACTAATATTGGAGATTCGACAAGTATCGAATTGATTAATCTTGCAGACTTAACTTTTGGAACGGCAAGTTTGGATTCTACCTGCGCTATTTATGTGGCAAATGCCGGGGTTGATTTTGGAATTGATAGTCTTTTGGTAAAAGTTTGCAATACCAATAGTGGTGATTGCGATACGACGATTTATCCAATCTATGTTCATCGGCCAGAGAATACTATTACGCTTCCCACTACTTTTTTGAATGCAGAAGATACGATTACCATTTGTGTCGATACGGAAGTGCTACCTACTCCTTATTCGAGTGCTAATTTAATGGGAAATAATCCACTCTTCGGAGATGTATATTCTTTTGGAAGTTGTATTTTTTACGAAGCAAATCGCTTTGCTGGAAATGATATGGTGACTTTCGAAATTTGCGATGCCTTTTGTGTTTGCGATACTTACGAAATTCCATTTTCTATTGCTCAAGATACCATTGACCTGCCTTTCATGGATGATTTTTCCTATTCCGGCCCTTATCCAAATAATAAATGGTTAGATGAAAATGTCTTTGTCAATAATACGATGGCAATTGATCCTGTATCAGTTGGAGTAGCTACTTTTGATGGATTAAATAAAAGAGGTAGAGCCTATGGTGGAGGTTATGGAAAAGCTGATTTTTTAACTTCAGCTTATTTGAATATGGCTTCATTTACTCCTAGTAGTGACCTTTTTTTAAGTTTTTATATTGAACCTCAAGGGTTAGCAGATATTCCAGGATCTAGCGATTCACTCGTTTTAGAATTTAAAAATTCGAGTGGAGATTGGAATACGATTGATACTTTTACTATTCTAAATAATCCAATTACAGACAATTTCACTTTCTATTCTTATCCCGTAAATCAGAGTCAATACTTCTATAATGGATTCCAATTTAGATTTACCAACTATACCTTGAAAAGTGGAAGTTTAGATCATTGGCATTTGGATTATGTACGATTGGCGGTTGGCGATGGAACTTCTATTCTTTCCGATATTGCCTTCACCGAGGTTCCAAATCCTATTTTGAGAGATTATACAAGTATGCCTTGGTGGCATTTTGTAGCGAATAAAGATGAGGAAATACCGACTGATGATTCGTTCAATGAAATTCATATGTACAGTCATGACGATCAAGATCGATCGATCACTCCAACAGAAGTGGAATTAATTGAATTAGAAACAGGTACTGTGGTTTTGGATAATATTGCATTATTTCAATCCGCAACTAATTTTTCTCCAGGGTTTCTAAATGATGATTTTCCGCTACAACCTATTCAAACTTTTCCAACGTTTTCAAATTCAATTAATAATGATTTTGCCGACGACTTAAAATATTTAGAATTTGAAAAATCTTATTCGATCAATGTAAATGCGGAAGATGCCAATGTAAACCCAATTGTCAAAGACAACAACGTAGTAACCCGCACGACCATCTTCGATAATTATTTTGCCTATGATGACGGAACGGCAGAAAGCGGAATCGAAGCCACAAAAAAAGATGTACAGATCGCGCTAAGATTTCATGCCAATGTCGCAGACTCCCTAAAAGGAGTACAATTTCATTTCCCTCACATTTTTGCAGATATTTCTACTCAGAATTTTACTCTCAAAGTATGGATTGGAGAATTAGATGATACTCCTGAATATGAAGGATTTTTACAAAAACCAATCTACATTGATAGCTACTTGGATTCATTGCAAGCATTTACAACTTATGTACTTAAAGATGCCAACACCGGGGAATTAACTCCATTAGCAATTCCTGTTGGAGACTTTTATGTAGGTTGGCAACAAGTATCTAATTGCTCCTTGAATGAATGTATCGTCGTAGGAACGGATAAAAGTAAAAAAGACGGAATGCAAAATCTTTATTTCGATGGGTTTGGGTTTGGTGTAGATTGGGAAAATGTAGCTGATGCTGATCCAACTATTGAAGGGACCTTGATGATTCGTCCAATCGTCGGAGATGGTACACCAATGGAAAGTTCTAAAACAGATAAAATAACTAGAAATACTGAGTTAAATATTTTCCCAAATCCAACATCTGGCTGGCTAAATATTGAGATCGAAGAAGGAAATTTTGACCAATTTTCATATATCCTTTTTGATTCTGTTGGAAAAATAATTGGCGCAAACCAACTTTCTAACCAACTGAATATCAGCCACTTGCAAAATGGCATTTATTTTATCAAAGTAAAAAATGATAAAACCAACGAAGTAATTAATCGGAAAATTATTTTAGTCAAATAACTTTTATAAACATATAAATCGAACAACTAGAAATGGATATTACAGTTAAAGAATTAAAAGAAAAATTAGATCGGAAAGACGATTTCATCTTTATAGATGTGAGAGAACCACACGAATATGAAGATTTTAATTTAGGGGCTAAATTGATCCCAGTAGGAAATGTAATGAATGCAATTGATGATTTCGAAGGACATGAAAATGATGAAATTATCATTCATTGTCGATCAGGTGCTCGAAGTGGCATGGCACAACAATTATTCAAAGCCAAAGGATTTACCAATGTACGAAATGTCATTGGAGGCGTTTTAGCTTGGCAAGAAATGTAGTTATCTACTTCAATCAATTCTCATATTATAATAAAGAGCTGCTAGTATTTCAAATGCTAGCAGCTCTTTTATTTTGAGATAGGGACGCGATTAGGCGGATTTGAGCGGATGAATACGGATTTATTATGATGGTCGTCAATCCTGATTTAATATAGTCAAGTAAAAGTTAAAAAATAATATGTGAATGTATTG
>CAYGRM010000157.1:0-14353 GCA_964352225.1 uncultured Saprospiraceae bacterium
TGATGTCGGTATTTCGAATTTTATCAAAAGCTGCTGGTGGCGTGACTATATCAGGCTGACCGATGTTGAGATGAAACACTTTTTTCCCGTCTGCTTTTGCTTGGTCTGAAAAAGGCGTTAATTTTCTAATCGGAGAAGAGTAGGCATGAGCGACTCTTTTTGATATTTTAGGCATAATTTATTATTTGAAATGGAACTTGTATTCTAAATGAGTAGTTGGTCATTTTGAAAAAAATGCAAAACTATAAGTTTTCGTATTGATTATTAACGATAACGAGGTGATTTTGCTTCAAAATAGTAGGTTTTCTACGTTTTTTTCTGAAAGTTTTTTTTCGAAAATCAATGAATTAAATCTTTCCTATTTTTATCAAAAAAGTATATCTTTGCACCTCGAAATTTGAAACTGATATATTTTCAAGTGATATGAACCATTTACGTCAATTTACTATTCCAATTCTAGGTTTAAAAGTTGGAATTCATGAATACAATTTTTCGATTGGCGATGAGTTCTTTTCACATTTTGAAGAATCACCCATTGAACATGGAACTTTTGAAGTAAAGTTATTAATTGATCTTCGGGAAGAAATGTTGGTGCTGAATTTTGATTTTGAAGGAAGTATCAAAACAGATTGTGATCGATGTTTGGTTCCAATTAATTTGCCAATCGAAGGAAATGAAGATTTGATTGTGAAATATGCGGAGGAAGCAGATGATGAAATTGACATAGTGTACATTGAGCGTGGATCGGCCGAATTGAATGTGGCTACATATATATATGAATACATTTGTTTAGCGATGCCGGTGACGAATATTTATAATTGTGAAGATGAACTTGAAAATGTATGCGATCTGAAGATGTTGGAATATTTAGAAAAAAAGCCAACCGAGGAACCATTAGAAAAGGAAAAAGAAAAAGATGAATCTTCGAATTCTCCCTGGGATGAATTGAGGAATTTTAATAAAAATTAATTTTTGAATAATAATAAATTGTGAATTGCCTTTTTGAAAAAAAGCGAGGATCAAAAACTAAATAAATAAATTATGGCACATCCAAAGAGTCGTATCTCCAAAATGCGTAAGCATAAAAGAAGAACTCACTTAGGCGCAGCAATGCCAACTATTGCTACTGATAAAACTACAGGCGAAGCACACATTTATCACCGTGCTCATTGGGTAGATGGAAACATGTACTACAAAGGGAAACTTGTAATTCAAGCAGCGGACGAAGAGTAGCATTTTGTGCACTTAAAGAAAAGTTACAAAGCTCCCATCCCATTTTTTCGGGGTGTGGGGCTTTGCTGTTTAAATACTTTTGAATAAAAATGAATAACCAATATCGAATAATGAATGTCCAATATCCAACTAGAGTTACATAGAAATCAGTTGGATATTGGATATTCCATGTTGAGTGTTGGACATTCAAAAATCTAGAGATCAATAATGAAAAAAATACACAACTCAACCAACGCACCTTCACCAGTAGGGCCATATAATCATTCAACTATTCATAATGGAGTAATGTATATGAGTGGTCAAATTGCTCTCGATCCAATAACAGGTGAATTGGTGCAAGATTCTATCGAAGCCGAAACGCATCAAGTGATGAAAAATATCAAAGCAATTTTGACAGATGCAGGATTGACTTTTGAAAATATTTTAAAAGCAAGTGTTTTTGTTGCAGACATGAATATGTATTCGCGAATCAATGCAGTTTATGCGGAGTATTTTGATGAAGCAACAGCACCCGCAAGAGAGTTAGTGGAAGTGGCGAATTTACCTAAGTTTGTAAATATTGAGATTTCAGTAATTGTAGCGGTAGATTAGTATTAGTTAATTGGTTATTAAGTTATTGGGTTAATAACCTATAACTTAATAACCCAATAACCAAAATTATGGAAAATAAAAAACGAATTCTATCCTGTATTCAACCAACTGGTGATATGCACTTTGGTAACTACTTTGGGGCGGTTAAGAACTGGGTAGATTTGCAAGAAACCTATGATTGTTTTTATGGGGTGGTAGATTATCATGCGATGACGATGCCTTACGATCCGAAGAAATTGAGAAATGCCACTTGGGAGTTGATTTTTAATTTGATGGCAACGGGCGTGAAAGCGGATAATCTTTTTATCCAATCTTTAGTACCTGAACATGCGGAGTTGTGTTGGATTTTTAATTGCTTCACTTCTTATGGAATGTTGCAGAGAATGACTCAGTTCAAAGATAAAAGTCAACAAAGTAAGGAGAAAGCGGACGACTTTATTTCTGCGGGTTTGTTGGATTATCCAGTTTTGCAGGCAGCAGATATTTTGATTTATCGGGCAGATTATGTACCGATTGGAAAAGACCAAGTGCAACATTTAGAGCTGACTAGAAATATCGCCCAACGATTTAATCATCAAATGGGAAAAGAATATTTCGTGATGCCGGAACCTTTGTTTACAGAAGTTCCAAAAGTACAATCGACTGCCGATCCCTCTCGGAAAATGAGTAAGAGTGCTGGTGAAAAACATTTTATAAATGTCTTTGGCGAAGAGGCTAGAATTAGAAAGCAAATCAAATCTGCGGTAACCGATACCGGTGAAGTCAAAGAAGGAGAAATGAGTGCGGGAGTTGCTAATTTATTTAGTTTATTAAAAGCGAGTGGGCGAATTGATGCGCACACTTCTTTAATGGATGATTATAATGCTGGAGGATTAAAGTATTCTGATTTGAAAGAAGCGGTAGCTGATGGGCTGGTGGCGATTAGCAAAGATTTTAGAGAGCGAAAAGCGGAGATCGTTGAGAATAGAAAAGAGATGAAAAATCAAATTAAACAGTCTTCTTTTGAAATTAGAAAAACAGCGCAGCAGACGGTTAAGGATGTGAAGGAGTTGGCTGGGTTGTCGAATGTTAGGTTTTAACCCCCGACCCCTAAAGGGGAGTTTTGGGTTTCCTTTCAATTTTAGATTAGACTTTCATTCTTTTAAAGTTTACTATTAATTTGACTTTAGGGAATTTGTTTTGGGTTCTAAATGAAATCATCTAGAACCTTGTTTTGACTTTTTTTATAAAAAAATAAATCCCTAAAATCTCAAACGGCTAAAAGTGGAGTGAAATTTCCTTTAAAAGGAAAGCTAAAACTCCCCTTTAGGGGTCGGGGGTTTTTAGGGTTTGAGTATTATGAAAATAATTTGCATCGGACGAAATTACAAAGACCACGCTGAGGAACTCAACAATCCAGTTCCTTCCAAGCCTCTTATTTTTATGAAGCCACCTTCGGCTTTATTGGTAAAAAATAAACCCATGTACATTCCTGATTTTACAAAAAACTTACACTACGAAGCGGAGATTGTTTTGAAGGTTTGTAAAAATGGAAAACATGTCCAACCTGCTTTTGCAAAAAAATATTACAAAGAAATTGCTTTTGGAATTGACTTCACCGCACGTGACCTGCAAGATCAATGTAAAGCAAAAGGACATCCTTGGGAGATAGCTAAAGGATTCGATAATTCGGCTGCCTTAAGTGAATTTATTTCTTTGGAAAAAGTAAATAAGGAGGAAGGGATTAAATTTCAAATGAAAAAAAATGGAGAAGTAGTGCAAGATGGAAATACGAAGGATTTGATTTTTGATTTTGATTATTTGATTTGTTATGTTTCCAAATTTTTCAAATTACAAATGGGAGATTTTATTTATACCGGCACTCCAGCAGGAGTTGGGCCCGTTCAAATTGGGGATAAATTGGAAGGATTTATAGAAGGGAAAAAGTTAATGGATTGCCAAATTCGTTAGGCGTAAAGGTTAATGAAAAGTTATTTTTTTCACTTCTGTTTTTATTAAAAAAGTATTCCTATTTTTGCACCTGATTTTGAGAAATCACGTTTCAAAATCTTTACCGAAACTAAAGCCCTGTGACAGAAGGGTGTATTTATAAACCACAATTTAAATTTAATTATGCCATATTTATTTACTTCTGAATCTGTTTCTGAAGGACATCCGGACAAAGTTGCAGATCAAATTTCAGATGCTTTAGTGGATCACTTTATCGCATTTGATCCTTCGTCAAAAATCGCTTGCGAAACGTTAGTTACGACTGGACAAGTTGTATTGGCTGGTGAGGTGAAAACGAAAACTTACCTTGATGTTCAGAGTATTGCAAGAGAGGTAATCAAACGAATTGGTTACACCAAATCAGAGTATATGTTTGAAGCAAACTCTTGTGGAGTTTTCTCTTCGATTCATGAACAATCACCTGACATCAACCAAGGTGTAGAAAGAAAAAAAGCAGAAGATCAAGGTGCCGGTGATCAAGGAATGATGTTCGGGTATGCTACATCTGAAACGGATAATTATATGCCTTTGGCGCTGGATTTATCGCATAAAATTTTACAAGTTTTAGCTGAGATTAGAAAAGGAGGAAAGCAAATGAAATACTTGCGACCTGATTCTAAATCACAAGTAACTATCGAATATTCTGATGATAATCAACCGATCAGAATTGATTCAATCGTAGTTTCAACTCAACATGATGACTTCGATGCTGATGCAAAAATGTTAGCTCAAATCAAAAGTGATGTCATCAAAATTGTGATTCCTAAAGTAAAGGCACAATGCAATGCAAGCACTAAAAAATTGTTCAATGATAAAATTACTTACCATGTAAATCCAACTGGAAAATTCGTCATCGGAGGACCACACGGAGATACTGGTTTGACTGGAAGAAAAATTATCGTAGATACTTACGGTGGAAAAGGGGCTCACGGTGGAGGTGCATTCTCAGGAAAGGATCCTTCAAAAGTGGATCGTTCAGCTGCTTATGCCACTCGACACATTGCAAAAAATTTAGTGGCTGCTGGAGTTTGTGATGAAATTTTAGTGCAAGTATCCTATGCAATTGGAGTAGCCAAGCCAACTAATATTTATGTAAATACTAATGGTTCTGCAAAAGTGGAAATGTCTGATAGTAAAATTGCAGCTGTGATTGAAAAGATATTTGACATGCGTCCTTATCATATTGAAAAACGATTGAAATTAAGAACGCCAATCTATTCTGAAACTGCGGCTTATGGTCACATGGGAAGAACTCCTGAAAAGAAAAAAGTTACTTTTACTGATGGTTCTGGAAAAACTAAAACCATGAATGTAGAGACTTTTACTTGGGAAAAATTAGACTACGTGAAAAAAGTGAAAAAAGCATTTGGCTTGAAGTAATACTGTAGCGGCTAACTTTTGTCCGTATGGAAGTTTACCACCAGAAAGGAGCACGGCGACTTTTTGTATAAAAAAAAGAAAACCCGAATGGATTAAGTTCCTTTCGGGTTTTTCTTTTTGGAATTGGAAATGTTTTGTTTTTTTCAAAAAGTTGCTGCGCTCCTTTTTGGCTGCCGACTTCCATACGGACAAAAAAGTCAGTAGCTACTGCACAATCAACTTTTTTGTAACAATACCTTCCCGTGTCTGAATTTCGATAAAATAAATCCCACTCGCTAATCCTTTTGTAGAAAATTCTAAGTTGTTTCCTGTTTTAGTTTTCACATATTTCAACTCACCTGTTGTAGAAAAAATACGGACACGCTCAATGTCTATTTTTTGCGAAGCGATAAAAAATCCATCAACAGCAGGATTTGGAAAAACAGTAATCAACTCATTTAATTCTACAAAACTAAGACTCGTCGTTTCTCCAATTGGAGCAGTTGTCGTCATTCCTTGAACGATAATTTCTTCTTGAGAAAAATTAATTAGGTGGTAATTGGTGATAGTAAAATCAGCCGTCACATCAGTCTTCGTTGTTCCTGTAAAATTATTGGAGTTGCCATTCCACAATAAAATATCATCTTCCAAGGTAATAATCAGTTCTCCAAAAAGTCCGTAGCCATCCATTTCCATTCCATCAATACGAGTGATCGCTGCATCAATTCTTCCAGGGTTAGGAAAATCAAATTGAATCGAAATCGCATCTGCATTTACATCACCTAACCAACAATTATCAAAATTAATATGAGCACTTCCAGGTACTACAACTGAACTATCATACTCAATCGAAAATCCAATTCCATACAAGCCCATTACCACATTACTCACATCACCTAAAATAATATCCAAAGCAATCGTCTCTCCTTCAATCAAAGTATCAGGTTCAACATAAAATGGAGTAACAACAGTAAATCCATCAGTTGGAGGAAGGTCGGTAAATTGATTATCAATAGGATCACCAAAGTTATGCGTCAATCCGAAATTCTGTGTAATTGCCACCGTATCAGCAGCTTCGATAATTCCATTTCCATCGGCATCAATATGCTTATAATTTACATTGGAAGTAGGTGTACTTTGCGACCAGTCAACAGAAGGTTGACCGAACCAATCAAAAGAAGCATTCTCCCGAGTTGTCCCAACTGAATCATAAGCCAAACCGATATTCAATAAATCAAAATGATTGACGACTAAGTTAGTATCAGTATCTCCCGGCCACACACAATCATCATCAATAAACACATCAACATCAGCTGTAGCGGTACAGCCAAATTCATCCGTCATGAGCAAACTGTAAATGCCTGATTGAGAAGCGGATACATTATTTATAGTCGGATCCATTTCGTTTGATAAAAAACTATTCGGTCCAGACCATGCGAAAATAAGTCCTATGTTTCCATATAATTCTAAAGTGTCTCCTTCACAAAGTGGTGAGTTTGAAAAATTCAATAATCCAAAATCCAAATAGTTCTGAACAGTAACCGTTGGCCCTTCTCCACTAAAAATAACTGTTCCACCTCCATCAGTAATTGTCAAAAAGTAGGTCGTCGTTTCGGAAGGTGCAGCGATTGGATTTGGGATGTTTGGATTATTTATACCTGTTGCTGGTGCCCATGTATAATTCCATCCTGAGGTAGGTGATTCATTTGACAATATAGCTGTTCCTCCCACACAAATTGTAGTATCATTTGAAAAGTCAAAACAAGAGTTTTGAATGACGGTATATTCAGGAGAGACAAGGCTACAGCCATTTACATCTGTAATAGTAAGGGTGTAAATACCTACACTTAAATTTGAAATATCTTCAGATGATTGTCCATCCGACCAGAGGTGAGCATAAGGTGGTGTTCCCCCTGTAGATGTAATATCAATTGCACCATCATCAGTTGATATGCAAGAAATATTTGTAATTATTGCTGAAGTAATCTCTATTGGGTTTGGATTTGAAAAAGTAAGGTTTTCAACATTTTGACATCCATTATTTAAATCTGTAACAATTATTTGAAATGGCTCATCTGCTGGATCAATTTCACATGGCAATCCTGTTGTACAAACTTGATTGCCCATTGCATCGAAAATTTCTACGGAACAATTTACACATGGAGGTAACATATCAATCATCACCAACTCCCCTGGACAAACTAATGTAGTTGCACTTATATTGATAACAGGAATACTCGTATCTTCAGTTACAATTACTTCATCCGAAGCGGTGCATCCATTACTTACATCTGTTACTATTAAGGTATAAATTCCAGGTTGAGAAACTTCTGGATTTAATGTAAGACTAATCGGATTTAAATTGGGGCCAAACCATTCGTAAGCAAAATTACTTCCGCTGGAAGAGTTAGTTCCACCGAGAGTCACGGAAATAGTATTACAATTCAAAACTTGATCGGGGCCAGCATCTGCAATTGGGGGAGTAATATTTTCAATCACTTCCACCGTCGTTTCGGCAGAACATCCATTCACAGTTTCCGAAACATTCAAAGTATAAGATCCTGCTGCACTCACATCCAAAGTAGGATTAAATCCAAGTATATTAAAATTCGCATCTCGCCATTCATAAACAATATTAGCTCCTATGCTTGATAGTCCACCATCTATCGTCACAATGGAATTGACACAGTTAATATTATCAGGTGGAAGTATTGTACAAACGGGGATTTCTGATATCGAAACATAATTAGTTTTACATTCCGTATCGCTGTCATTAGCAATATTAGTTACAGTCAAACAAACCGTATAATTTCCTGCAAGAAGATAGGTATGAGTTGGAGAAGAAATAGGTGAAGTCTGTAAATCACCAAAATCCCAATTCCAGTTAGTAATCACACCTCCTGATGAAGTAGATTGATCCAGAAAAGAAACATTGACTGGAGATGAAATCCCTCCACAATTATCAAAAGGTAGTGAAGTAAATTCAGCTGTAATTTGTGCCTGCAAATTTCCTATAAATAAAACCAACGAGATAAGGAGAGGTAGCTTTTTCATATATTATTTTGTTTAAAATATAAAGTTGTTCATGTCCCACATTACAAATGTAATTCCTTCCGTGGCGAATAAAAAGTACATTTTTAAGCATTTATAGATTTTAAAATAGAGAAGTTTAGTGTTAAAGTATTATAAATATTAGGTTTTAAATGTTTTTAATTAAAGATTTATAGAAAATAATAATTCAGTTAAATTCCATTTTTAGAATAAAAAATGACTTTTCTGCAGTTTAATTTTCTTTTATGAAAAATACAAAACTAATCACCCTGCTCAAAAAACTGTCTCCGACAGAGTTGCGAAAATTTCAAGAGTACGTTATGTCGCCTTTTTTTAATAAAAATAAAAAGGTGCAAAAGCTTGTAAATATAATGTTAGCAAATGCGCCAGACTTCGATTCGGAGGCTTTAGAAAAAAGAAAGATTTTTGAAAAGATATATATGAACCAACCATATAATGAGTTAAAGATCAATAATATCATTTCTGATTTACTGCAATTATTATATGGTTTTTTGGCTCAAAAGCATTTTGCGCAACAACCACTTTTACAAAAAAAATATGTGCTCAAAGAACTATTTCAAAAAGATGCGCCACATTATTTTGAGAAAAATATTAGAAGATATCGGCAATTGGAATCCAAAAATGACGAACGTAGTTTTGATTATTTTTTAGAGAAAAAAGATTTCTATAGCCAACTTGATCAATTCGTCCAAACCAAAATAAAACGTCAGTACGACGAAAATCTTCAACTCGAAAGTGACTCACTCGACCTGAGTTATTTTATCAATAAGTTGCATATAGCCTGCAATATGATTTCTCGAAACATTGTCATCAATGCTAATTATCATTGCGACTTCCTCGATGAGATTTTGGATTTTTGCAAAAAAAATAAACACTTTGAAAATCATCCTGCCCTTCAAGTGTATTTTAAAACGATCCAAATGCTCGAAGGAAAAGGGGAGGAGTCTTTCTATTTTGATTTGAAAAAATCCTTGGTTGAACATTATCGAATTTTTCCTAAAGAAGAATTATTCACCCTCTACAATTACGCCTTGAATTTTTGCATCAAAAAAATCAATAGCGGGCAAGATGCATTTTATCAAGAGATTCTTGAACTCTATAAAGACTAGCTAGATCGGAAAATAATTTTCCATGATGGACACCTATCCCAATCGCCTTTCAACAATATAGTGACCACCGGCATCCGACTCAAAGAATTTGAATGGACGGAAAATTTCATTTATGAATACCAAAATACCCTGGTTGCGAATGAGCGTAACAATGCTCTTGCATATAATTTGGCAACATTGTTTCATGCGAAAGGCGATTTCCGAGATACCTTATTTCAATTACAAGGGGTAGAATTTACGGACACTAATTATCACCTTGGCGCAAAGATTTTACAATTGAAAAGTTATTATGAACTGAACGAAGAAGAGGCCTTCTTTGCCTTAGTGGAGGCATTTAAAAAATACATTTTACGCAGCAAAGACCTGAGTGATTATCGAAAAAAGGCGAATGCCAATTTTTTAAAATTAGCTAAAAAGATTTTTCAAATAAAAGGAAGGAATGGAAAAACGGTAGAACAAAAAAGAAAAAAAGTAAAGGAAGACTTGAAGAACTTAGAACCCATCGCCAATAAAAGTTGGCTGGAATTAACGGTTAGAGAATAACGGTGAATTGTTAACTGTGAACGGTTAACAATTCACCCTTGATAATTATTCACTACCCGTTTTTCGGATATAAATATCTCCATTATAATTTTCTAAAGTAATCTCTGCACCACCGCCGTTAACTTTTCCGACTACCCATTTTCCGAGTTGGATTTTATAACTTTTGTTACCTTGTTTTTTTTCAATTTTTTGTTTTTCCATCGTCATGTCGAAGCCTGTATATACATCGCCTTGCTTGTTGCTAATTTTAAATGTAGCCTTAATATCAGCAGGAAAAGTTAAATCCAAACCATCATTATAATTGGTAAATGCCATGGGTTCACCATCCGAAATTTTATCGAAAGTTATAGTAATCTTCCCATTGTAAGTATCGGCAATTACGGCTCCTGAAATATTAGTTGCGGTGATCGAACCATTATAAGAAGATAATTCTAAAGCTCCGATAATATTATCTATATCTAAGTCCCCATCATTGTAGGATTCTATTTTTAAGTCAATTGTTTTTGGGACTTCGATCTCAAGAATTAGACCTTGATTCCAAGAGCTAGATTCTACTTTTACTCGATTGTTAGATTCTGATATTTCTAAGTCAATGGATGCATTAGTAATTTTTTTCAAGCCATTTTTAGATTTTTCTAATTTATTCTTTTGCTTTTTTTCCATGGAGGCATAGCGTACTAAAATATCTTTTCGTTCGGTTCCCTTGAGGGTAATTGGCCCTTTATTAATATCTACATTAAGGAATGCTTTTGCCTCAGGATTACTGAGAGGAATAGTTATTTCTTCAAAGTCTTGCGCAAAAGTTGTTGTTGCGATTGAAAGAAATAACGCTGTCGCTAATGTAATTACAAAAATATTTATACATTTCATTTTTATGATTTTTAAAATTAATTATTTGATTGTCAGTCGATTATATAGATTGTTGTCTGTTATAACTCTTTGACGTAAACATTTCCATTGAAGGTTTCGAAATCTAAAAGAACCTTTCCTGTTCCAATTTTCAGATTAGATTTTCCACCTACTTTATATTTGATACCTTTTCCTTTTGCCTTTTTTTGAACTAAGGTTGGCATCACTTCCACGTTATCGAAGTCTGTGAAAAAGTCGCCATTGAATGACTCAAAAGTAAGTTTGGCTGAGAGTCCTTTTTGGAAGTAAGCATTGATGTCACCATTCAAAGAATAGTATTTAGAATCCTTTTCAGGGTTTTTGGAATACTCAATATCGACGTCACCGTTGATCGTGTGAGCATAAGTTTTATCAGCAATTTTTTTCAGCGAAATATTTCCATTAATATTATGTGCTTTGACTTCGCCGGCAACATTTTGGACGACTACATCGCCATCATTGACGGTTGAAACATCAATATTTAAATCATAAGGAATTTTGATTTTTATGTCAAAATTAAAATGAATTCCGCTTCCCCAATTGCAGTTGTTTTTCCAAGTTCGCCAGTTCCAACTATCGTCATCTGATTTTTCATATCGGACATCAGAGCAAGGTGTCTTGGTATAAACGATAATTCCATTATCCTCTTCGTGAATGCCTAGTTCAACCTCTTTTTTTCCTTGCTCTAATTTGCTTTGAGTTTTTCCAGAAATTGTTTTTTTGACTTCCAATAAAATCGTTTTTCCGCTGTAACCTTCGACGGTAATATGTCCATTTACATTGTTAACTGTGAGCAAATTATTAGCATTGGTTTTGGAAAATTGCAACTCTTTTTTGATGACTTCAACATGCTCTTGAGCAAAAGTTGAGCAACTGTATAACAGTATAATTACAAGATATAAATTCTTCATGTTTTGATTTTTTTAATCGTTAAAAAAAAATCGGTGGAAGTTCTATTTTGCTTTGCTTAACGATTGACAAGTCGTCCACCGTCTTTCGTCTATCATTAAGTTCAGCAATTGGTTTTTGAAATATTTTTTATTCAGTTTTAAATTTTATCGCTTTTATTTCTTCCATACAAGCTGGATTTGGTTTTACACTTGGGTTATTGAAAAAATCATTTGCTGCTTGCATCGCACATTGATTACTCCAGTTTGTGGTTAGTGTATGTTTCCATCCTTTAAAAATAAGATGAAAGCTATTGGTTAAATTATCGTTCATTTTATTGGCCCAATTAGAAGGCGTTACTTCATCATATTCACCACTCATCAATAATATCGGTACATCACTTTTGATGGGTTGGTTTTCGATAGTTGATACTTTTTTGACTCCCCAAGCATCACAAATATTAGCCTCAAATGTAGCAGGTGATAAACCTTTAATTTCTGGATATCGATAAGTTTCTTTTTTAATAATTTCTTTGGAGTTAAATGGATGCTCTTCGGCACACCAAACTGAAAGTCGCATTCCAATGCCAGCACCATTTCTAGGTTCGTCAAAAAGATAAGACAATTGTTTTTTCACAGAAGTGAAATCATTATTTAAAAGTTTGTTTATTTCAAATGGAATATTAGGTACATCACCAGTTGAGGCAGAAGTGAATACATTAATTAAATCTTTGCCTTTTAGGTAGAAAATTTCTGTTTTATCATTTATTGGGTTAACCACATCGACCGCTAATGGATGAGCTGTTTTATCTTTTAGAAAATCGAAAAAACGCTGCTTTAAATTTGGATAAGCGAGATTACAATCTTCGTCATTTTCGCAGTCGATTAGTAAGTCTTCCAACGTTTTTAATAAATTCCCTGCGCTTTCCTCATCGTAGCTCACTTCCAATGGCAAAGGCGAATCCATCACCACACTTCTTATTCCACTTGGATAATCTCTAAGCAGAACTTGGGCAATCTTAGTGCTATAAGAAATAGTCAGTAAATTATATTCTTTAATACCTAACACATTTACCAAGTCATTTATATCTGCCGCAATTTCGTTAGTGGTATATCCATCTAAGTCAATACCTTTTTTTGTCAATCTATCCCTACATGATTTTGCAGCTTCAGTAAAAAGACTATCATTTAAGTTGGTATTGAAATTGGGAAGGTTAGATTGATGCACCGCTCTTGACCATTCTGGACAATCTAAGTGTGGTTCAGCATAATAATTTCCACGCTGTTCAATGAGTATAAAGTCTCTGTCATCCAAATATTTGTAATATTTCATATACTGTGCAGAAGGCATAGTCGTAGAACCTGGACCACCGACAGTATAAATTATCGGGTCAGCTTTTGGATTTTTGCTTCTACTTTTAAAAATATAAATTGGAACTTTTATCGTTTGGCTATTCGGGTTTTTTCTATTTTCCAAAACTTTCAAATACCCAAAAGTATATTCTTGTTGTGCTGAAATTTTGTGAGTTGTTTCTTTTGACTTTTCAAAAGAGGGAACAAAATTTTCACTATGTTGACAGAAGCAAATATTTGATAGTGATATCCAAATTATGATGAGAATTGATTTTTTCATTCTTTGTAATTTCCCGAAAACGTTTTTACAAAAGCACTTTCATTTTTTCTTCCAATTGAGTTTTTACTTCAGCTGGAATATCTTTTTCCTTCATTAGATTTTTGAATTCATCGACCGATCTTTTGTCTTGTAAAAAAACCATCAACTCCGCCAAAGTCAATTGAACCATCGGTGAGTCTTGATGCTGAATGGCATCAATCAAACCTTTTCGCACTTTTGGATTTTGGGAAAAATCTGCCAATGCTTCAATCGCTGCTAGTCGCACATTTACATTCTCATCATTATTCAAAGTACTCAATAACGCCTCAATGACTGGGCCGCTAACATCGGTCATCTGATTACTAATTTTTACTGCTTTTAATCTATCGCGTGAAGACTCTTTTTCCAACAAAGCCATCATCATCGTCTCTTGCGTTTTTTGTAATTGTGCTGCAAGTTCATCTATTTGTTGTGTAGAATTTGAGTTGAAAAGATGACCCAAGAATAATCCTATAAGTAAAGTGGCCAATCCAAATCCCCAATTTATTTTTGCAAAATTTTGAAATGAAAATTGATTCCACCAACTCAATTGAGAGTCTGATTTTTTTGAAGAAATACTTTTTTCTTTTTCTAAATTTTGATAAAAAATCTGTTGCATTTCCTTCGATGGAATGTCCGTTTCTTCCAAGATTAAATTTTCGTGAATCGTTTTTAAGTCTTCCAATTCCTCCAATTCGATCCAACCATTTTCTAAATAAATTTCCAATAATTCATTTTCAGCATCAGTCAACGCTGCTTCTTGAAATTTTTGAATTAATATTTTAGCCGTTTCTTTATTCATCTCGGATTATTTTTTTCTAGTTGAAAATACTGCGCTCGAAGTCCTTTTAGTGCTCGAAACACCCTCACTTTTACGGCACCTTCTGAGCAATTTAATACGGCACCAATTTCTTTGTAATTCAGTCCTTCGAGTTTGCTCATGACAATGATTTCTCTTTTTTCTTCATCAAGATTTTTGAGTGCAACCCGTAGTTTTAGAATTTCTTCTTTCTCTTCTCCCAAATTAAGAT
>CAYGRM010000157.1:14363-14684 GCA_964352225.1 uncultured Saprospiraceae bacterium
TCCATACTAGCAGTAAACTTAAAAGCTTGATTCTCAATGTTTTCCATCCGAGTGCGTTTTTGTTTTTTGAAAAAATCCATATTCACATTTCGAGCAATTCGGAACATCCAAGTTTTAAATTCTCCCTCGTTTTCGTTGAATTGATTTCGATATTTTAAAATACGAAGGAAGACCGTTTGTACTAAATCTTGACACTCCGCTCGCTGATGGTAGTTTTGAAAAAACCGATACAGCAACCGATGGTAGCGTTCGAAGAGCAATCCGAGTTGATCGAGATTACCTTCTTTGACTTTGAGCATCAATGTATTGTCTGTGAAAGAG
>CAYGRM010000158.1:0-14488 GCA_964352225.1 uncultured Saprospiraceae bacterium
TTTTGATGGCCGGAGTCGTGGTTATTTTTTTATTTAAAATAATGAGTACTCGAAAATTTGAGTGGTCGGTTGGGAAAATTCACTTTGGAAGTTTATTAATTTTTGTAGGGATAAATTTTTTAGTCGTGGGCTATTTTGGAGGATACTATGATAATTATCAAAAATACAATCATCCATTTATGTACAATACACCTGTTGGTCAAGCGCCTAATTTTTTGGAAAAAACTAATTTTAGACGACCAGGAGTTCAATCAATTGTGAGTGGTTATTTTACTTTTCGAATTTTTGATATGGTGAAAAATCCAACGATCACCAATGAATATGGAGCTAATTATCCGTTGCATCGAACTTCCGTTTGGTCACAATTATATGGTCGTTCACATTTTCTTTACTTCGATAATTGGCCGGCAGGCAAGTGGCAATCTGATGATCCTCAAATGATGAATGTGGGAAGAGGTGCGTTGATTTTGGCATTGATTCCCTCACTATTATTTCTTTTTGGATTTTTTAAAGACTTAAAAGTATGGGGTGAGTTATTTTTTAAAAGGAGTTTTCATTTTTTGAATGAAAATCCAAATTGGATATTTTCTATTTTTAATGTTGGATTTTTAGCGTTCATTATTTTATTTACGGCAGTTGGGAGAGATTATAGTTTTATGAAAGTCATTTATTTGTTTCCAGGGATTTTAGCGGCGCTGATTCCGCTGTTGAAAGGGTTTGAGTTGGCGGTTAATTTATTAAGAAAAAGTAAAGTTGGGTTTGCGGTTTTTCAATTGAGCGTTTTTGTTTTGTTGATTTTTTATATCATTCCTGTTTTAAATTTGATTGAGAAATTGGTGAGTTTATAAAATGTATTTGTTGTTTGTACCCGCTTCCCTACTTTTTTGCTTGATCAAAAAAGTAGCAAAAAAATCAAGACTGTATTCTTTTTTTAATTCAATTTTACTAAAAAGAATAAGGTCGGGGAAGTGCATGGATAAGCTAGTACTAGATTTTTAGATATAGTTAATATACCGAATAAATTAATATTTGGAGATCGTAAAACGTCTAACGTTCAACGTCAAACGAATCAAACCTACTTCTTTGAAGTGATTTTCACCAACTGACAATTACTCCAATTATTTATTTGTTCATAGTTATATCTTTTGCTGAATTCATTTCTAACATTCGACTCACACATCATTACTTTTTCTCCAATGTCAAAATTCATTTCTGATGCCATGAATTTAAAACTTCCATCTTTTTGCAATTGATTAATCTCCCTAACCTTGATTTCAAATCCTTTTCGACGATATAATTTCTGCAAAAAAACAACTTGACCATTGATATCCCAATGTAAAATATGGTATTCCAACGGAACCGACCGATGCATAAATCCTTCAAATAATTCTCGTTCAGGTGTCAGCCACAATTTATTAAAAGTGTAACTATCACTCACTCGTTTAAAATATGGATTTCCAAAAATAGCCAAACCAATTACGCCTGCTAAAATGATTTTGGAAAAGCGAAAAGAACTGTTCTGTTGCGAAAAATATTCAAGAGCAATTCGAATTATTTTTGAAATCCCCAACCCCACGACGACTGACCACAAAGGCAAAAGTGGTGCATCATACCAAATCAAATTCGTTTGAGAAAAAGAAATAATCAAAAGAAAAAACAAACCACTAAAAAACAACAACCTTACAAATTCCTTCGTCCTCAGTTGGGCAAAAAAAGTAGCTAATAAACCCAACGGCAAAAAATATAGCCAAGGCACAAATCGCTCCTCATAAATTTTTCTCATATGAAAAAAGAAAGATCGATTATTGCCTTCCTGAGTTTCAAAATATCGACCTCGAATATCATTTTCTAAAACCGCTTCCAAGTAGCCTGGATTTTGATTTTCTCTCAAGAAATAATAAGACAAAATGATTCCTAAAAAAACAGAAACAGCTGCATAAAAATGTGCTGAAGCTAAAAGCGTTTGCAATTGTTTTTTCCAAATCAAAAATAAGAATAGGGGAGGGAGCAAAACAAACCCCATGATGCTTTTGGTCAAGACTGCTGCTGCTACACTCAATGCTGTAGCATACAATAAATTTCTTTTTTGCTTTGCATTATCGGAATTTATCCAGGCAAAAAAAAGAAAAACGGTCAAGGTTGTCCAAAGGGTCAAGAGTGCATCATAATCGCCCGTTCGAGTAACATGATTGGAAATAAAACCCTGCGTCGTGAGCAAAACAAAGGCGGAGCAAAAACCTAAAAGTTGATTCTTTAAATATTTTTTGCAGAAAAAGAAAAGCAACAAAACCGTCGCTAAACCTGCTAAAGCAGAAGGTAATCGGACAGCCAAAGTTCCCACTCCAAATATTTTAAAACATAAAACTTGCAACCAAATCAACAAAGGAGGTTTGGTATTCCATAGGTCTGGTTCTCCTCGATAATGAGTGACTAACCAATTTCCATTTTCCAACATTTCGAGTGCGTTGATCGCTTGGCGAGACTCGTCCCACAAGTGAAGTGGAGCAACATCTAAGTGCAAAAATAAAGGAAGGCAACACAAAATAAGAAAAATAAAAAAGGCGATTCGATTCATTTTTTTCGAAAATGGATTTTGCTGAATGATTGAACGCAGAGACAGAGAGTCATAGAAAATTTTCTACGAAAAATTTAAACCTTTGCGTCTCCGTATCTCTGAGTTCAAATTTTTCAGGATTAAGAGGTTGTGCTGAATAGGTTCAAAATGGAAATTCATAGAAAAGCGTAAGATAGTTTAAATCAATTTTTTTTCCTAAAAAACCAAAAGTACAACCTCCAACGAGAATGTGCTTTTATTTTTTTTAATTAAAAGATTATCAGTAATGAGTTGCTTCTCTGTGATGATAGGCATCTAACCTATCCAACTTTTCTAGGGTAAAATTCAGTAGATTTGTTTTGTAAAGCTATTGCATTAATTTTTTTTTTATGGAGTTTCCTAATAAAATTTTTTATGAAAAAAACTGATCCACCAATTATTGTTGAGGTTAACTACATTGCATCTATTGAAGAGGTGTGGCAAGCCATTACTCAACTTAAAAAAATGCGGCAATGGTTTTTTGAAAACATTGAATCATTTCAAACTGAGGTAGGTTTTGAAACTTCATTCCAAGTTCAATCAGGCGAACGAACTTTTACTCACCTTTGGAAAATAAAAGAGGTGATCCCTTTTAAAAAAATAGCATACCATTGGAAATACGAAGAATACTCCGGAGATGGATTTGTAGAGTTTGAAATTTTTGAGAAAGAGGAAGGAACCCAACTTCGCTTAACGAATATCATCACAGAAGACTATCCAGAAGGCATTCCTGAGTTCAAAAGAGAAAGTTGTATTGGAGGATGGAATTATTTTTTAGGAGAAAGGTTGCAGGAGTTTTTGGAAAAATAAAATTTTGACCTCATTGTTTCTCCATTCCAGTTAAACCTGCTAGTTTTGCATTTCATTTGAAAAAAAATATTCATAGAAAAAGTCTATGGTCAAGTTAAAATTGGAATCAAAAACGACCAACGGAAGTGTTGCTTTCAATTTTAACTTGACTTGAAAACATAGAAGTTTTCAATGAATCAAAAAATAATGTCATGCAAGACGGATATATTAAAATCGAAACTGTAAAAAAAGGATTAGCACAAATCACTTTTTTCCATCCAAAACATAATTCACTTCCAAGTCATTTGTTAAAAGAATTGGAGCAAACGATTATCGAAGCAGGCAAAGATCCTGAGGTGCAAGTTATCATTTTAAAAAGTGGAGGCGAAAGAACTTTTTGCGCAGGTGCAAGTTTTGACGAACTCATTTCTATCAATGATTTTCCGACGGGTAAAAAATTCTTTATGGGTTTTGCGAATGTGATTAATGCATGTCGGAAGTGTCCAAAATTAATTATCGGAAGAGTGCAAGGGAAAGCTGTAGGAGGAGGAGTTGGTTTGGCTTCGGCAGTTGATTATTGTTTGGCGACAAAATTTTCAGCGATCAAATTGAGTGAATTAAATGTAGGAATCGGGCCATTTGTAGTTGGACCAGCGGTGGAAAGAAAAATTGGAATTTCGGCAATGAGCCAAATTACGATTGATGCAAATTCTTTTCAAACTGCGGAATGGGCAAAAGCGAAAGGTTTGTATGCTGATGTTTTTGAAGATGCTGAAGCACTCGATGCAGGTGTAATGCGCATGGCGGATTATCTTTTATCGACAAATCCTGAAGCGCAAAGTATGTTGAAAAAAGTATTTTGGGAAAATTGTGAGCATTGGGATGAGTTGTTGGAAACGAGAGCGGAAGCTAGTGGGCGGCTAGTTTTGTCGGATTATACGAAGGAGGCGTTAAAAGCATACTCATAGTTTTTTTTTGCCACAGACAAACGCTGATTTTTTAAGACTTTTCGCTGACACATTTGGTAGGTCTGTGAAAAGTCTTAAATTAAAGTCATAAAAAGTCTGTGGCAAAAAACAACTAATATGTACTACAACAAAACCATCGAAACCCTTCCGCTTCGCAAATTGCGAAAACTCCAAAACGAACGCCTCGTCGCACTAGTCAATCGACTCTACAAAAAAGTCCCTTTTTACAAAAAACAGTTCGACGAAGCAGGAATCAAACTTTCCAAAATCAAAGGCGTCAAAGATCTTCACAAATTACCTTTTACCAAAAAGACAGATTTACGAGATAATTATCCATTCGATTTATTTGCCGTTCCGCAAAATCAAATTGTGAGAATTCATGCTTCGAGTGGAACGACTGGAAAGCCAACTGTCGTCGGTTATAATCGAAAAGATCTACGAATATTTGAAGAAGTGGTCGCGCGTTCTTTAGTTGCAGCAGGTGCAAAAAAAGGAATGAAATTACACAATGCTTATGGCTATGGATTGTTCACAGGAGGATTAGGAATGCATGGTGGAGCAACAAAATTAGGGATGGCAGTCATCCCCGTTTCAGGTGGAATGACCGATCGACAACTGATGATTTTGCAAGACTTTAAACCAGAGGTGATTTGTTGCACACCTTCCTACGCACAAACGCTGGCAGAAGAATGTGTCAAACGTGGAATTGATACAAATGACCTTGCGGTGAAATATGCGATCCTCGGAGCAGAACCATGGACGGAGACAATTCGCTCGCAAGTGGAAGCAGGTTTGAATGTGACGGCCACAAATATTTATGGCTTGAGTGAAATTATTGGACCAGGCGTTTCGCAAGAAGATTTTGAAGAAAAAGGAACGGGAAGTTATGTGTGGGAAGATCATTTTTTTCCAGAAATAGTAGATAAAGATTCGGGTGAGCCATTGCCACATGGCGAAGAAGGTGTTTTAGTTTTTACGACTTTGACGAAAGGAGCAATGCCTCTTTTGAGATATTGGACGAATGATATTTGTAGTCTTCATTATGATAAAGGTGCAAAACGGACACATGTCAAAATGAGTTCGATCAAAGGACGAGCAGATGATATGTTGATCATTCGCGGGGTGAATTTGTTCCATACTCAAGTGGAAGTCTTGTTGGAAGATTTTCCTGAATTGGCTCCTTGTTATCAATTAATTGTCACTCGAAAAAAGACGATGGATGATGTCAAGTTGGAGGTAGAAGTTACACCTGAGATTTCTCAAAAATTGGGTGGCCGCGGTTTTCAAAAAAAGGATTTGATTGTGAAATTGACGAATCAACTGAGTCAAAAAATTAAAAATAATATTGGCTTATCGATGGAAGTGGAGCTAAAAGAATTTGATCAAATTCCGAGAAGTGTAGGAGGTAAGTTGAGTAGGATTAAGGATTTACGAAAGTTGAAATAGATTTGTAATTGCATTGTTATTAATTTAAAAAAAGAAACCACTTGCGAAATATTCGCAAGTGGTTTTCATCATTAATAAGGGTGCTATTTTAATCTATTCAATTTCCAAAGCAAAAGAAGCTTCATCTCGAGCATCGTAACCTCGAATAAATCCAACTCCATTGGTATGTTTCGCTTCGACATAAAGATCGAGAGAGAAAGTACATTTTGAAGCACCATCCAACATCGTATCAAACCGAACAGGGTTAGACACCGCAGGATCTCCAACGCTTAATAAAGGTGGTTGATTAGTATTGCCGGAGTCGAAAATAATATCGCTACCATTCAATCCTTTTCGATAATCCAATTGGTAATCTTTCATAAAACCATCTTCATGGTAAGCTCTGAAACCTGTGGTAAATGTGGAGGCTGCATTTCCAACCATGAATTGGCAGTCCGCTCGATTTGGTACATAATCTTTTCGAAGATCTTCAATGTCTGCAAAACAACTCTTGTTGTTGATTCGGATATTATGAATCAAAGTAGCGTAATCAACTACATCGGTATCATCAGAATCTTTCCATTTTAAGTAATGGAAATCAGTTCCATTGCCTGTACCTGACGAACCATTTGGTTTGATTCGATTACCTGCGTTGTCAAATAATTCGACCATCAAGTTGTAGTTGCCATCTGCAAAATCTGTAGTGTCTAATTTGTAATGAACTTGATTTCCAAGCCACTTATTAGAATTACTCACGTATGGAATCTGATACAAACCTTCTTCACCACCAATCAATTTTGGACCAAGTGCAACCGCTTCTAATTTTGGAGGGAAAGTGCCATTGATGAATTTTCTCCAAGCTACTTCTTTATCTAAAATTTGAGGTGTTCCAATTGCGTTTCCGTTCGCATCAGTTTTTACCATGCTAAATCTGTAATAACGAGCACCCACGCTATTCATATCAGGATCAATGTAGAGTAACAATTTCAAAGTTGCTCCCAAAGGACAATCTGTTTGTCCGCCAAAGTCAATCAATCCAGCATTAGATGGAAGAACTTTGTTAATGCCTGTCGCACTTGCTTGAATAGGACTGTGTAAGTGATAAGCATCTGTATCTCCAATTGCTTGAAGCATCACATATCGTTTTCCTTGACCTGTTGTTGGAGGTGTGTAATTTCCACAAGTTTCTGCAAGAAAACTATAAGTAGAAAGTACCGCTTCTTGATCAGAAGAGAAATAAGCATTTTTAGCTTCTCCATCATAAACGTAAATGTATTGTCCACCAATCCATTGTTTCACTTTGTAAAAATAAGTGGTGTAACATCTTCTCCAAACTGGTTGAAGTACCAACGGTTGATTAAAACAGAAAGTAAATTTTCCATCCAATCCTACATTCGTTTCCCCCAATTTCTTTTTTGTTACCGTTTTGTTTCGGCAAAGTACATGGATCAAATATGGGCGTGCTTCAATGAAATCATACTTTTGCTGATCAGACTGAAGTGCCACTAGTGATTTCAAATCACTAACTGTACTCTCATCCATGAAGTTCTGCTTTGCTGGTTCGATAGCCGATTTTGCCAAACGAATATTTCGAGGAACTCGTCGAATCGGAGGAAATGGAGGATCTGGAAATGGCCGTGGAATCAATTCTGGAATCTCAGGTATCAACTCTGGAATCCGTGGAATGATATGCCAAATATCACAACAGATGGTTCGTTTGTAAACTTCCACTATCCCATGGCACAATGGAAAACATCGGGTAATAATTGGAGGAGTCAATCGATTCAATGCTTCCTGAACTTTCGTCGTTCCTAAATTTATCGAAGGAATTATAGGCGAATTTGGAATTCTAAAAGTAGGAAGAGTTGGTCGAATGATCGGTGGAAAAAACCAATTACATTTTCGAACTTTTCCACTCACACAAACTCGATTCCAAAGCCAACGTCCCCATTCCAATTGTGGAATTTCTAAGAGGGGACGTTTTCTAAGTTCAGGGATAATTTGTGCTGCAGAGTACTTCAACAACATATTTGAAGTAATCATTTTTGGATCTTCAACATCCGGTCCGAAGGCGATGTTGGCTTCTTTTTCTAAAAATAAAGGGATTAATAATTGGTTGTCGTCAGCCGTTGCGATTTTTTCATTTGGATTACCTTGAGCATCCAAAGTGTAAAGTGCAATTTTGGGACGTTCGTCATTTGGTTTTAAGGAATTAAGAGAAATTGTAACCTTAAGGTTACTTTTACCTTTTGATGTAGCCATAATATTTGGTTTTTGATGTCGAGGTCTATTGATATTCTAACAGACCTCGACGGAGTTTAAAAAAATATTGTTTTCTATTTGGTTTTGATGAAGGCATGAGGAATTAGTTATCCATTGAGACATCATCAAGGATTGCGCAAAAGACATACTTCTGCAAAAAAATGCTAGCAAAGTTTTTTGTTAAAATGTGTGGTTGATAGGTTGTTCGGATGAACAAAGAGATAAATCTCCCAAGTAAAATGAAACCATTTTACAATAAATAAAAAGTAGTTAAGGGGGATTCTAGTGTGGGTTGAGAAAAAATTATAGAAAAAGCAGTTTACCTAAGAGTGTTGCCTGCTTGCCGGTAGAGGCAGGTTAAGTCGTTAATTTCGTTTTTTCTTTCCATCATCATCGTTGTCTTCCTCTTCATCGTTTCGTACTTCTTCGACAACTTCTTTTAAAGGATTTTCAGGGGTAGCCGGAACTACGATTGCCGTATCGACTTCATCTACAATAATGGCATTTACGTTTCCTGATAAAATCATTTTCTTAGAGTTTTCGACATAAGCATTATCAGCATTCTCGATAATGATATATTTCGCGTTTTTCACATAAGCGGTATCGACCTCATCTACAATAATGTAATTCGCTTTTTTTACAATTGCCGTATCGACTTCATCGACGATGATTTTGTCAGATGACTGCTCTGGGCACTCTTCACATTTTTCACCACAACTTATAGTAATGATACTTAATAACGCTAAGGCTGACAAAAGGCAAATAATATTTTTCATAATCATGATTGTTTAATGTTTCATTTGATAATTAATTATAATACAAATCTAGACTAAAGTTAAATGATAAAAAAATCACATTTATTTTTTATTTTGGTTTTAAATAAAGGTTAAAGAAAATATAAAACATTGTAAATCAGTTATTTAAGTTATTTAAATAGTTTAAAATTTTTGGATTATGGCTAAATCTGACACATTATTTCTTTTGATAAAATCTTTAAATCAGGCTGAAAAAAGATATATAAAACTCTTTTCTAATAAGAATGGAGTGGAAGACAAAAAGTATATGCAGCTTTTTAAAGCCTTTGTAAAACATGCAAAAAGTGATGTTTACCATGAGGAATTAATTGAGAAAGAATTGGAAGGAGTGATTGCAAAAAAGAATTTCTCCTATGAAAAAAATTATTTGTATCAATTCATTTTAAAAAGCCTGCGCAATTTTCACGGACAAAATACACCTCGGATTCAGTTGCAAGAGTTGATGATAAATATTTCTTTGTTGTATGAGAGAGGTTTGATAAAAGAAACACTTCAATTGATTTCCAAAGCAAAAAAGATTGCGGAGAAATACGATTACGATTTACAGTTTTTGGAAATTTTACTTTTGGAAAGAAGGATAACTAGACAATTCAAAAGAAAAGAAACAAAAGCATCCATCACTCAAATTCAGCATGAAAGCCAAAATAAATTAGATAGAGTTAATCAACAACTCAAAATTTTGGACTGCTATGAAGATGTTTTTTTAGAAGCGAAAAATTATGGAGCGAGTAAAATTATGGACGAAGATCTCCAAATCAAAATTCAAAGAATACTGCCTTTGAAAATTGATTCAATGAATACATCAGTTGAAATGAAATTATATTATCATCTCACCCATTCGATGTATCATTATATTTCAAGAGATTGGAAAAAGAGGGCTGAGCATTTGAAAGCCGTTTTGGATTTTTTTGAACAAAATTCTTTTCTGCTCAACGATATTCAGTATCAACAACGCTACTTAAGTTTTTTAAATAATTATATTAATTACAGTTATGCATTTGGGGAGGAAAAAGAATTGGCGGAGCAAATTGATGTGTTAGCCAATTGGAAAGCAAAAAGTCGAGCACTAGATATTCAGCTAGAGCAATATCGATTTTATGGAAAAATGTTGTATGCTTTTAAGCGAAAGCGATTTGATGAAATGGTTGAGATGTCTCCAAGTTTGGATGAGTTATTAAAAAAATATGAAGCGAATTTGACGTTGAATCGGAGGTTGACATTTCTATTTCACATGGCTGCAGCATTTTTATTGGAAAATAAATTAGAGGAAGCAGAAACAAAAGTTAATGAAATAATCAATCAACCAAAATTTGAAAATAGAACCGATATTCAAATTCTTGCCAGAATCATGCGGATCATTTTATTTTTTGAAAAAGAAATATTGACATTGGCTGAATATGAAATCACCTCAGCTACTCGATATTTAAAGAAATCAAGAAGTGATAATCCTACGGAAAAAAAGATATTATCGTATTTGAGAAAAATGGTTTCGTCACCTTCTCCCAAAGAAGTTTTAAAAGATTTTTACGATTTTCTAGAAAATAAAAAAGGGTATGAAGAGATTTTTTATTGGGTGGAACGGAAGTTAAATTAGCATATTAAGGCATCGGATAACTTCAAGTTATCCGATACCTGCTTTTATAGAAAATTAAAGTGAATCATCAACCTCATTCAATTCATCCTCATTAATTTCTCCAAACCATTTCGTCATTTGCTTGCGAGCATTGCCCCGCACTTCATCATTGATATATCCTGCAATCAGAACTAGTCCAAAACTCAATACACCTAAGTCATCCGTGTAACCTAAAAATGGAGTCAAATCTGGAATCCCATCAATTGGTGAAAGGAAATATCCAAGTGCTCCCAAAACAACTCGTTTAGCCCAAGCAGGTGTATCCGAACGTTTGAAAGCATAGTATAAAAGGAGTGCGGTGTAAACTGTTTTTTGTCCAGCTTGAACGGCATATTTTTTTATCTTTTCCCAAAAGTTGAATTCGGAAACTTTATCGGAGTATTTTTTAAATGGGTTATTTTTCATCAACTATTCTATTTTTCTGATTAACATCAATATCTGAGATTTGTTTTTCAATATAAATTTAATAAAAAATACGGATTCCTTTTTTTCGATAAAACCCACCAAAAATAAGGTATTCTACATCTTTTAATTATTACGTCGTCGAAAATCACTACCACATTTTTTTATCAATAAATTAAAAATCATGTTAAAAAAGAAACGACGTAAAAAAGATGAACCAATTAATGCAGGTTCGATGGCTGATATTGCATTTCTCCTTTTGATCTTTTTTCTAGTGACTACGACTATTGCTGAAGATAAGGGAATTTTGGTATTACTACCTAGGTGGGAAACTACTCCACCTATTTCACTTCCTGTAAATGAAAGAAATGTTTTAAATGTTTTGGTCAATGGCAAAAATGAATTATTAGTTGAAAACGACTTTGCTCAAATTACTGATTTAAGAGAAAGAACAAAGTTGTTTATCTCAAATCCAAATCGCTCGAAGGAAATGGCTGAAAGTCCTGAGAAAGCAATCATATCACTAAAAAATGATCGCTCCACGTCTTACGAAACTTATATTGGAGTGTACAATGAATTGAAAGCTGCGTATTCAGAATTGCGAGATGAAGAGGCAAGAAGAGTTTACAATAAAGGTTTTGAGATGTTGGAAAAGAAACAACAAAAGGAAATAAGAGATAAAATTCCACTTATTATTTCTGAAGCAGAACCGATTGATTTATTTAAATCGTAGCAAATAAGAATCCCGAATTTTCAATTTTGAAAATCCGGGATTCTTATTTTAATCAAGTTTTATTTTTTCTAATCACATCCTAAGTCAATTCTCGATTGAGGATCATTATTTGGAAAACAATTTCCAGAAAGAATATAATCAGGAGCGTATCTTTCCAAATCAGGATCATGCAATCCATTTTCTAAAAATGACACCAAGTCATCAATATCACTTTCACTCATGCCAAGTGGAGAAAAGATTGGTGGAATCTGACTTGCAGGAACATTTACATTTTCAGGAATTGCATCATTAAAATATTCAACTACTTCTCGCAATGTCGTTTTACGACTTCCATGAAAATAGAAAGGAGTATCTTTTAAATTATACAATTGAGGAACCTTAAATTTATGCATGTCTTCTGTATTTCCAGTAAACCCTCCTCGTCCTAAATTCCGAGAATCATCAGCAGATGTATTAAATACATTTGTTCCACATTGATATAAATCTTTTACTCCAACTGAGTAAAATGTCATAGAATTCAGAGATGGGCTACTGTGACAAGTGGCACATTTTGCATCACCAAAGAAAAGCATTGCTCCTCTTTTTTCTTGCTCCGTTAAAGCATCACGATTACCTTTTAAATAATCTTGAAAAGGAGCTTTATTGGTAATTAATGTTCTCAAATAAGCAGCTATAGCAAAACTAGCAGTTACATCCGAATATCTTTCTTCCTCTGGAAAATCACTAAAAGCAGATTCGAAATATGGTAAATATCCTAAATCAGTAATCACATCTTTATTGATTACCATCCGATGCAAATGCAAACTTTCAATATTTTGAGATTCCAAACCTCCGTAGCCTAAGTGATTCACATAAGTTCCATTTTCTTCCTTCCACATTTCTTCGGTGCCTTCATTAACACCACCACCACCAAATTGTCCATTCCATAAGGCATTAGTCACATAAGCAGCATTAAGCATACTTAATGGTCTTGCACCTTGAGCATCTATTTGATCGGGTGTATATAATTCGCTCATCGTACGAGCTTCTCCATTTACACCAAAGCCAGTTCCCCCTTCTCCGATTCCTTGCGCTCGCCCTGATTTAAAACCAGCAGATGGAATATGGCAACTTCCACATGAATAAGTTCCTTCTCCAATTTCTTGCATTGGCGCAAGTCCAAGTCCAGTTTCAAAAAAGAGAAATTTGCCTAAAGCAACTTTGACGGGAGTGATCGGATTTTCAGGCGAAGTAGGGATAGCAGCATAATCATTGCTTTCAGGAAGTACAAAGTGATCGAGTTCTCCACTCGGGGAGAATTTCTTTATCGCATTTTCGAGTAGAATATCATTTTGGGTAGCTAGCTGCACCTTGTCACTACGACAAGCAGAAATTGCTAGCATCAAAATGATTGTTCCAAGTATAAGTTTATTCATTGTTCACGGAAATTAAAAAAAGTGTCTGTTGTTTCTAGGAAAAAGTATGAGCGTTATCAAAGTTTTTATGTTTAAAAATGCTCAGTAACGGAGGGACGGTAAAAGCTTAAATTCAGATTCTCAAATATATCATTATTCTAGCTGACTAACAATATACCGAAAACGGTATTTTAAAGATTGGAAAAAACGGTTATACGCCCTCGGTTTTGAGATTGTAAAATTTTCAAGGATGTAAAAATAAGCATATAAAACATTTTTAAGACTATTTCTCCCTAAAAATATTATAATTACTTTGATGTAAGTTACGAATATTTTTAGGCTAAAATGTTAATGTGTATTAAAAAAAAAAGCCGATCCTCAAATAAATGAGAATCGGCTTTTTTGTAAAAAAATATACATTATTATAAATCCATCAAAAGAGTAACTGGATCTTCTAGTAGGTTTTTCACTTTTACCAAAAAGGTAACGGAAGTACTTCCATCAATCACTCGGTGATCGTAAGAAAGCGCCAAGTACATCATCGGACGAATTTTTACTTCGCCATTAATCGCCATTGGTCGTTGTTGAATCGTGTGCATTCCAAGGATAGCAGATTGTGGTTCATTCAAGATTGGTGTACTCATCATTGAACCAAAAATTCCACCATTGGTAATGGCAAAAGTACCCCCTTTCATTTCCTCTAAAGTCAAACTACCATCTCTTGCCTTTACTGCTAAATCTTTAATTGCTGATTCGATTTCATGAAACTTCAATGATTCTACATTTTTCACAGGTGGAACAACCAACCCTGTCGGGGTAGAAATTGCAATCGAAATATCTGCAAAATCATGATAAATGATTTCATTGGTTTCGGTATCAATTTGAGCATTGACATCAGGCATCTCCATCAAAACTTTTGCACAAGCTTTGGCGAACAGAGACATGAAGCCTAATTTGATTCCATATTTTTCAACAAATTTTTCTTGATATTTTTTTCTCAAAGCCATCACTTCAGTCAAATCCACTTCATTAAAAGTGGTCAACATCGCCGTATTATTTTTAGCAGAAACCAATCGCGAAGCAATTGTTCTTCGCATTCTGCTCATTTTTTTACGAGAAGTTTCTCGGCTAAAATTGGCAGATGGAGCACTTGCAATTGGAGCAGGAGTTTCAGTTTTTGCAGCAGGAGCAGGTGCGTTAGATTTCGCTGCAACTGCTTTTTGAGCATCTTCTTTGGTAATTCTTCCATCTACACCAGTTCCGCTCACTTGGTTGGCAGCGACGCCATTTTCTTTTAAGATTTTGTCAGCAGCAGGAGATGGATGTCCTGAAGCATATGAGGAAGATGCTGTCGCAGGTGCCGCAACAGGAGCAGCGGTTTCAGCAACTACTTCTTTCTTTTCTTCTTTTTCAGGTGAAGGAGTTGCTGCAGGATCTGAAGTTTCGGCAGCCACACTTGTATCGATATTGTCAA
>CAYGRM010000159.1:0-14364 GCA_964352225.1 uncultured Saprospiraceae bacterium
ATATCATAACAATAAGTCATGAATTTATTTAAAAAATTCGTTTTTTCAGGTTTTTTCATCTTTGGAATGACAATAAGCAATTCATCCTTTGCTCAAGTTCATACAACTTCTAAAACTGAAATGACTCAACCAGAAGTAGAATTTACCCTGGAGGATATTGAAAAAATAAAAACGCTCCTAGAGCATCATTTCAAAACTAGGATTAGTGATGCAGAAATGGCAATGTATGGAAAAGCCACTAATGAAAATTTAGAACTTTATAAATCATTAGATCAAACTCGAAAAGAAAATCCTTTTTTCAGCCAACCACACATTACTTTTATCATAGAATCGATGGAAGAAAGATTAGGCATAAGAAGACCTCATTCAAATTCTCAACTTGAAACACCTACCGAAAAATCAAGAAATCCTAAAGTTTCAAAGTTACCAAAGAATAAAAGTGATAACTTCTAATCACATTTCATTTCCAAAAAAAACCTCTACTGAATTTAGAAATATTCAGTAGAGGTTTTTTTTGGGGAAAAATTCGAAGCTCGTTTATCCAACCAAAATATTCTTTTCTCGTAACATATGCTTAATTGGTATTAAGAATATGTTTAAATCAATTCTCCTATTTTTTTAAGAAAACTAGAAGAATTAATATCTTTAGATATCTAAAAAACATCCTATCTTAAAACCCTCACTACCATAGAATTATAAATATTGTTTTCATTTATTTAATTGGCAATCGAATTTTATTTTTATGAAAAATTTTAAATCCCTCACGATAACAAACTTCCTTTTTCTTATTGCTTTTTCCTTGCTGATGTCCTGTGGAGAAGATCCTGAACCAACTCTTCCTTCTACCCCAGCCGTAAAAAATGAACCTACCCAGAAATTGGAAAAACGTTTTGAAATAGTTGATCCACAAGCATGTGGCGTTTCTTTTTCCAATGCCATCAATGAAGATTATGAGCACAATATTCTCACTTTTGAATATTTGTATAATGGAGGCGGAGTTGCAGTTGGTGATTTAAATAATGATGGATTACCTGATATTTATTTTTCGGGAACTTTTGTTTCCAACAAATTATATTTGAATAAAGGTGATCTGAAATTTGAAGATATCACCAACCAAGCCGGTGTTGCTGCCAACGATGGTTTTAAAACTGGAGTGACGATGGCAGATGTCAACAATGATGGATGGTTGGATATTTTCGTTTGTCGAACAAGCAAATCTGATGATGGAAAAAAGGATAATTTACTTTTTATCAATAATAAAGATTTGACTTTTACCGAAAGTGCAAAGCAGTTTGGTTTAAATGATAATAGCAATACCAATCATGCTAACTTTTTTGATTATGACAATGATGGTGATTTAGATTTATATTTATTAAATCACCGTTTAGGTTTCAAGGATGCAGTTAAAATGGATTTGCAATCTAATCCTGATGGCTCGATCACTCGAAGAATGGAACCTAAGACTCCTTTCGAATCCGATCGATTGTACAAAAACAATAATGGAAAATTTACTGATGTCACTAAATCAGCTGGGGTGGAAAACTCTGCCTTTGGGCTTAGTGCTACTGTTGCTGATTTGAATCAAGACGGCTATATGGACATTTATGTTGCCAATGATTATATCGAACCTGATTATGTTTATATCAATAATCGCAACGGAACATTTACTGATAAATATGATTCCTATATTCGCCATTCTAGCCAAAATTCGATGGGTTGTGATATCGCCGATTTTAATAATGATGGATTACTAGACCTGATGGTGATGGACATGATCGCTGAAGATCCAATTCGATATAAGCAACTAATGAATGTGATGCGTAAAGATCGATACAATGCTTTACTCCAATATGGCTATGGTCATCAAGCAGGGCGAAACGTTTTGCAACTCAACAATGGAAATAACACTTTTAGCGAAATTGGACAAATGTCTGGAGTATCGAATACTGATTGGAGTTGGGGTGCCTTATTTGCCGATTTTGATAATGATGGATGGAAAGATATTTATATCGGCAACGGTTACAAGAGAGATGTAACTGACCTTGACTATATGAATTACACTCGAGATTCCATTGAGAAATCTGGAGGTATTTCCAAGCGTAGATTTCCGGATATTAATACTTATCTCAACATGATTCCAAGCAAAAAATTGGTCAATTATGCTTACAAAAATAATCGTGATTTGACCTTTACCAATGCGACTCAAGATTGGGGAATCACGCAGCCTTCTTTCTCTAACGGGACAGCCTATGCTGACTTAGATGCGGATGGTGATTTGGACTTAATAGTTAATAATATTGATGATCCAGCTTTCATTTACAAAAACCTTACAACCAACTCTAACTACCTGCAAATCAATATTTTAGGTAGTACAAAAAATACTCAAGCAACTGGAACTAAGGTTAAAATTTATACAAGTAACGAGGTTCAATTTTTAGAAAAAACAGCTAATCGAGGCTTCTTTTCAGGAAGTGATCCACTCCTCCATTTTGGTTTAGGAAATCACTCCATGGTTGACAAAATTGAAGTCACTTGGATGGATGGTAAAACCCACGTAATGGAAAATGTTTCCGCTAATCAAAGACTTACTTTAAAGCATTCCGAAGCGAATAATAAAACTATTACTAAAAACAAATCAACTCCCCTCTTTTTAGAAAAAAGCAATGCTCATAACATTGCTTTTACGCACAAAGAAAATGTATTCGATGACTTCAATCGAGAACGATTGATTCCTCATAAGTTATCCAACTTAGGGCCATATATTTCGAAAGGTGATGTGAACGGAGATGGCTTAGAAGACTTTTTTGTTGGTGGTGCAGCCAATAGTTCAGGAGCGCTTTTTGTGCAAGACAAAAATGGAAATTTCCAAAATCAATCCAACTCAACATGGGAAGCTGATAAAATTCATGAAGACATGGAAAGTGTTTTCTTCGATGCAGAAGGTGATGGTGATTTGGATTTATACGTCGTAAGTGGTGGAAATGCAAGTAATGCCAATTCTACTAACTACCAAGATCGATTATACTTAAATGATGGAAAAGGAAATTTCTCAAAAGGAAAACTTCCAACCATAAATTCAAGTGGTGCCTGTGTTGCTACATTCGATTATGATGCTGACGGAGACCTTGATATCTTTGTAGGAGGACGATCGGTTCCTGGAAAATATCCATCAGCTCCACAGAGTTTAATTTTAAAAAATGACCAAGGTGTTTTTTCCAATGTTACTCAATCAACTGCACCTGATTTTGAAAAAATCGGCATGGTGACTGATCTTAAATTAGCAGATTTGGATCAAGATGGAAAGGAAGAATTAATTGTCTTAGGTGAATGGATGCCAATTTCTATTTTCAACTATGATGGAAAAAAGTTCAATAATGTTACGTCGAATTTTGGTTTACAAAATACTTCTGGCTGGTGGAATTGTTTTGTTTTAGAAGATTTTGACAAACATCGAGACCGAGAAAATATCGCAGGTAATTTGGGAGAAAATTCGCGAATCAAAGCATCTGATAACCAACCCATTAAAATCTATGCAAACGATTTTGATGGCAATGGAAGTTTAGATGCAGTCATGACTTTTAACAATCAGGGAAAACAATATCCTTACGCTGGAAGAGATCATTTGATTTTGCAATTACCAGGAATTAAACGAAATTTCAATCGCTATAATACCTATGCTAAGTCTGACATTACAGCTATTTTTCCAAAAGAAAAACTAGCAAGTGCGCAGGTTTTAGAAGCAAAATTACTGTCCTCCGTTATGCTAAAAAATGAAGGTGGAAAATTTTCTATAACAACACTTTTACGGGAAGCACAAGTTGCTCCAATATATGAAATTGTAACTTCCGATTTTAATGGCGATGGAAATATAGATGCCTTAATGGTCGGAAATAATGATGGCGCAGAAACGGAATCAGGTGTTTATGATGCCAGTAATGGAACTCTTTTACTCGGGGATGGAAAAGGTGGGTTTAGTTTTTCCCCAAATCAAAAACATGGCCTTTGGGCAAGTGAGCAAGCACGAGACGCCGTTGAAATTAAATTGGCCAATGGAAAGACCATGATTTTGATCGCAAATAATGGAGGGAAACTGCAAGCATTTGAAGTAGCTGCTAACTCTAATTGGCAATAATAAAAAATGAGCCTAGTAATTTCTTTACCTGAAAAAAGCTGTGAGTCTATGTTGACCCACAGCTTTTTTTCTTACCAAGAAACTATTTGAAACTAAGTTTTGTAAAATATACTATTCAACATCATCAAAACATTCTGTCATGATTTTCCAAACTTCCAGACTTCTAGTTCGGCGACTCACTTTCCAAGACTTCGAACCCTTCCACGAGATGCAAGCTAACTTCAAGGTGATGCAATATGCTTCTGGCAAATCCAATACGCTAGAAGAAAATAGAGCCGATTTAAAAAAAGTAATTGATCATTATCACGAAGCAAATAATGGATTTTGGGTTTGGGCGATCGAAAGAAAATCTGATCAAGAATTTATTGGAACTGCTGCCATTATCGTGGATAAAAATAATGAAGGAGAAATTGGTTATCGCTTATTAGAAAAACATTGGAGCAATGGATATGCAACTGAAGTTTTGAAAGATTTGATTGATTTTGGTTTGGAAAAAATGAAATTGCATGCTATTTATGCTGTCGTCGATGAGAGAAATATCGCCTCCATAAAGATGTTAGAAAAATCAGTTCTAGAATTTATTGGTGAAAAATGGAATGAAGATTTTAAAGCTTATGACAGACTTTATCTTCACCGTAGCGGGTCGCTAAAGTGACCCGCTACGGTAGGTGTTACCTAATCAACGAAACATCACCTTTGAGTTCCTCTACTCCTTCATTAGTTTCTATTCTTATGATATAAATCAAAACATCCATTGGATGAGGATTACCATCAATAGCACCATCCCAAGGAGTTTCCTTATCATGGACTAAATTCCCCCAACGGTTATAGATCTTAAAATCAATCACTTCGGCATTATTACCTGTGATAACTGGCCCGAAAGTATCATTCAATCCATCACCATCTGGAGTGAAAACATTTGGCATTTCCCAACCTCCACAAGCTACAATTTCAATACTTGCCTCAGCTGTACATCCATTTACATCTGTCACGACAACTGAATATTCTATTCCTTCTTCAGCCGTAATTGAGGCACTTGTTTCGCCATTTGACCACTCATAACTTTCAAAATCTCCCGCATCTAAAAGGACAGGTAGCTCTCCACAAAGGTCAACTCCCTGAGGTGTAATTATGTCAAGAGAGATCGATTCTGAAGCATCTACCGTTACTTGAAAAGCTCCCGTGCATCCATTCGCATCTTCAACTACGACAAAGAAAGTTCCGGAGGCTACCTCCTCAAAAATATTTTCATTTTGAAAATTCGTTCCATCTATACTATAGGTAAAAGGATCATTTCCTGGCTCAACCGATATCTCTAACATACCATTAGCAAATCCACAAGTCGTAGGTTGCACGACCACATCTTCAATCACAGGATTTTGCGGAGCGCCAATATTTACATTGACAATCGCTGCACAGCCAACTGCATCAGTCACGGTCAAGGTGTGATTTCCTTCATCCAAACTTATGGCCTCCTCGGTTGTTTCGCCATTATCCCATAAGTAACTGTATGGCTCAAAACCTCCATTTACTGCTACCGAAGCTGTTCCCAAACTTCCATCGCAACCTGTCGGAGTTTGTATCGCAACCACTCCTGAAATTTCTGAAACATAAACTGTGACTGAACTCTCCTCAGTCAAAATGGGCGAAAAAGAAATATCATCTAACGCAAAATCATTTCCCCCAACCGAAACATTTTGATTAACAATACAAATCTCCACGCTTGTGTTATTTCCAGAATCCCAAGTTTGAAAAAACTGTTCCCAAGTACAAGTGCCTGATGGAGCCGTAAATGTTGAACCTAGTAAAGTACCATTTATCGAGAATTGTAACTCAGCGGGATTTCCTAACTCAACTGAAGTTATCCAAGTAGAAAATTGGTAAACGGTATTTTCTTGAATACTAATCGTTTGGCACCAAATCTCTTGATTCAAGTTTGCTGACCCATTGACAACTAACATATTTCCAAAACCGGTAGTGTGATCATTACAATTTGCAAAATTAGTATGCGCTAAATTTGGATTAGTCACAACAGCATAAGTTCCTTCATCCGATAAGTCTCCCCATGGTCCTCCACCTGAATTTGGTCCATAAATATATTCGGTAGAAAAACCTGAATTCCCAGCAGAAAAATCTCCATTGGTGATTACTGAATTTCCCAAACTACTTCCAACAACGGTATAAGTTGTGGTGATTGGAGGAGTAACAGTTGGATTAGCAGTACCCGGACTTGTTATCCACGTATTTGGCGTCCATGAATAAATGTCAAATACATCACCTGCTGCTGCTAGAGCTACCGTTTCACCTTGACAAATGGTGTCTTGTGCGGCAGTTGCAGTTATCGATAATTGGGCAAACATAGTCGAAGATAGAATGCATAAAAGAAAAACTAAGGCATTTTTTTTCATCGTAAAAATTTTTAATCCTTATGTAATATATTGACTCTGAGGGTTTTACAACTAGAAGTAGTAATGATTAGGTAGGTAGAACAAAAATACGGATTCTTGCTTTGTTTTTGGAAGAAATCAGGAAATTATATTTGAATATCTAATAGGTAACTAGGCAAGATTATTCATTTTAATAATACTCTGCAATTAACTGAATATTAGCATCCATTTCTACCGCGGTCTTTATTATGCCTAGAAAAGCACTAAACGAATGATTAAAATTGCTATATTTTCTATAATCTGAAATCTGCTTTTTTAATATTGCGTCTTCACTTGCCTCCATATTTTTATGTTGATTAATATCTTGAATCGCAATTTCTCGACTAATATATTCTATCTGCCAATACAACTTTTTGAACATTTTATAAGCCTTTTTTGCTTCCACTATTTCTGTCTCCATTTCCATCTCAGAAACATCTTCAAAACTAAATAGCTTACATTCTTCTTCCGAAAGAATACTTCTTTTATCCACAACAATATTCGTGTAAGTTATTTTATCACCATGAGATTGTAATAGACTATTGAGAGAGTTGTCTTGATCTGACACATACACCTCTAATTGTTTTTCATTTCTTTTATTTAAAAATCTTACTTTCATCGTTACGTCTACGCCCATTTTCGTGTCTATTTTAAAATTAAATATTTTGTATCTACTCCCCTTTATTCAAAAAAAATGCAACTACATAACAATGTAATTACATTTTTTAAATTCTTATTAGACTTTATTCTAAATGAAGTTTTATAGGTGAACGTAAAACGTTTAACGTCCATCGAATAAACTCTATTTTTTTCAATAAAAAACTACCAACGAATCAACGCAGAACCCCACGTAAATCCACTTCCAAATGCAGCAAGGCATACTAAATCTCCTTCCTTCACAGCACCTGCCTCCCAAGCTTCACACAATGCAATCGGCACCGAGGCTGCGGTAGTATTTCCATATTTTTGAATATTATTCCAAACTTGATCATCATTTAATTTTAATATTTTTTGTACAAACTGACTGATCCTTAAATTCGCCTGATGGGGAACAAACATATCAATATCTGACACTTCTAATCCAGCCGTTTCTAAGGCCTCTTGAATAACTTCTGGAAATTTTCTTACCGCTAATTTAAAAACAAATTGTCCTTCCATGTTAGGATAAAGGTGTCCTTCTTCCTGCATTTTATCCGTAATAAAAATTCCACCATATTCTAAGTCTTTATCGTAACCATAATCATATTCAATTCCCATTTTATCCAGATGATAACCACCATGCGAACCAGGATTAATGAAGGCTAATTTTTCAGCATAAGTTCCATCTGAATGTAATTTAGTAGTAAGAATTCCTTGTCCTTCTTTTTCAGTTGGCTGCACCACCACCGCACCAGCTCCATCTCCAAAAATTACCGTAACATTTCGACCTTCAGTACTATAATCTAATCCCATGGAGTGCATTTCAGCTCCAACCAAAAGGACATTTTTGTACATCCCTGTTTTCACAAATTGGTCGGCAATACTCAATCCATATACAAATCCACTACATTGGTTTCGAATATCCAAAGCCCCAACTTCAGTTCCGGTAATTCCTAATTCTCGCTGCAACAAAACTCCACAACCAGGAAAATAATAATCAGGACTCAGGGTCGCAAATATGATAAAATCTACCTCTTCAGGTTGAATGCCTGCTCGCTCTATTGCTATTCGAGCAGCTTTGGTTCCCATCGTGGCAGTTGTCTCTTTATGCTTTTCTCCGTAACGTCTCTCTTGAATTCCGGTACGCTCTTGGATCCATTCATCACTAGTCTCCATCACTTTAGAAAGGTCGTCGTTAGTAGTTATTTTCTCAGGAACATAACTTCCGATTCCTGCTATTTTTGCGTTGAACATATTGTTTTTTTGTTTTATTATATAGTTAGGTAAAAACTCTTTCAGTTATTTTTTCCGTAAAAATAGTAAATATTCGGTTTTAGAAAAATCAACATATGAATGTTCTAAAAGTTGATTCAAGATTTAGTTTTTGTCCATAAAGATCCAAAAGACACAATTCCTTTCAATAATATCCTCTCTCTCCTAATTTTTAAATATCTTTAAATACGATTTTTACTCAAAAAAATCCTAAAACCGTAAATTGTATTCTAAAAATTAAACTATGACAAACCTGAAGTTGACCTCAAAAAAACCAATCAAAATTCTTTTTCCACTAATGTTCATATTCTTTGGAAATTATGTTCTTGCTCAAACACCAACTGTACAAGATTGCTTAGGAGCTATTCCGGTTTGCGCTCAAATCTACACAGAAAATACTTCTCCTTCTGGGACTGGAAATTATCCGAATGAAATAAATGGAACTTCCCAAGGTGGAATATGCTGTATGGATAATGAAATAAATTCGATTTGGTACACCTTTACTGTTGATCAATCTGGATTATTCGGTTTCACTTTGACCCCAAATAACTCTAATGATGATTATGATTGGGCCATGTTTGATATTACTAATGCGACTTGTGCGGATATTTTTGATGATGTTTCCTTGCAAGTAAGTTGTAACGCTGCAGGCGGAGGTTCTTGCAATGGAAATACAGGTGCTAATGGAGGGTCTATTTATGCCAACCAAGGTGCTGGCTGCAACAGCAATCCACCAAGTCAATTTTTGGGAAATAGTCCAGACAATGCACTCGTCCCTGTTGCCCAAGGTAATACCTATGTATTAGTTATTTCCAATTGGACTGGTTCAACCAATGGTTACACTATTGATTTTGGAGTCTCGGGAAATATTGGAATTATCGACATGATTGATCCTGAGATTGCAGATATCACTCTCCCTGGAGATTGCGGAGGAAATCAAATGGAAGTAACTTTTTCTGAATATATTCAATGTAATACCATCAGCGGCAATAACTTTCAAATCACGGGACCAGGTGGGCCATACGCTACCACGGTAACCGCTAATGCCTGTACCCAAGGTGGTGCATACGATAATATTTTTACCATCGAGGTAAATCCACCAATCACGGAAATTGGAGATTATACCATTGCTCTGGTGACTAATGGAACATCGGAAGTTCTAGATTTATGTGAAAATCCCTCGGCGGTAAACTCTTTTGATTTTACGATTTTAAATAGTCCTTTGCCGAATATCAATATTGGAAATGATACTATTTTATGTGATGGTGGATCGGTTACCATTGACGTTTCACTTCCAAATGCAGATTCTTATAGTTGGTCTGATGGAACAGGTGGGTCAGTTATTTCTATTACTGATCCAGGTCTTTATACTGTTACCATTACAAATGATTGTAATGTTGTAACTGATGATATTTTCGTCAACTTTGTTCCTTTGCAAACGGTGGATGTTGATCTAGGACCTGATACGATGCTCTGCCCTGGGGAAATATATACTTTGGATGCGACATGGGTTGGAGGGATTCAATATGTTTGGCAAGATGGATCAACGGGACCAATTTATCCAGTTTCGCAAACAGGAAATTATGAAGTTCAAATTGTAGGAGCTTGTGGTGAATTAGGAATGGCTGCTGTCCAAGTAGATTACGATGAAACTGAATTAAACTTAAACTTAGGGGGGGACAGTTTGCTTTGCGAAGAAGATGGATTATTTACCATCGATGTTTTTGATCCAAATGCGGATGAATATATTTGGAGTGATGGGTCGAATAATCCAACCTTGCAAATTACCGACAATGGACTTTATGCTGTTACCATTTCTGATAAGTGTAATATTTTAGTTGATGAAGTTAACCTTGAATACACGAATTGTACTATCTGTGAGGTATTTGTTCCCAATGCATTTTCGCCAGACTTTAATGGTTACAATGATTTATTTTTACCTTACTCTAATTGTACCTTGCAAAATTATTCCATGAAAATATTTAATCGTTGGGGTGCATTAGTTTATACGACCAACAATCCTCAGGAAGGCTGGAATGGTAGGTTCGATAACAAAGATATGCCGGAGGGAGTTTATGTTTATCTGCTCGAATTTGAGGTCAATCAACGAGGCGAAAATATTCCTAAAAAATTATCAGGTAACGTAACCGTTTTAAAATAATGGTTAATGGTGAACGGTTATTGATTAACCGTTCACCATTTTATTTTAAGAAAAACTTTCCTTTTCTACATTCCATTTTTATTTCCAATTCACAAATTGACTTCAAATCACCTTACGAGTAAAATCCACGCTGCAAATAATATTTTGAAAAAATATCACCATCTTGCAAAGCCTTTTTCAAAATAAAAATTATAAAAAACAAGCAACGAAAAATCGACTTGAAGAAATACTTAACTTTTCCATTTTACCTTTCCATCATTTGGCTAATCTGCATTATTTTAGTCAACCCATTTGGTGATTTCCCACTCAATGATGATTGGTCTTATGCACGAAATGCGCAAGCACTTGCCTTGGAAAACAAAATTTATTTTGATGAATGGGGTGCGATGACTTTGATTGCGCATACAATGTGGGGAGCATTTTTTTGTAAGATATTTGGCTTCTCATTTACGGTACTTCGCTTCTCTACTTTAGTTTTAGGATGGATTGGAATATTGGTTACCTATCGCTTTTTTGAAGAAGGTGGGATGAAAAAAAATCATGCATTTTGGGCAACGATTTTATTGGCATTTAATCCTTTTTATTTTGCTAATTCATTTAGCTATATGACGGAAGTTCCGTTCATGTGTTTTTTGATGTCAGCAGCTTATTTTTCTCTCAAGGCAATCAATGAAAAAGGTCAAAAGAATATCTTATTAGCAACATTATTTTCGATCATTGCCACCATGATTCGACAACCTGGAGTTCTAGTTCCCATTGCTTTTTTGATCACCTACCTAGCCAAAAATAAATTTTCAATAAAGACTGTAACCCAAGGATTTACGCCTTCTGTTTTAACTTTAGGAAGTCTAATCTTATTCACTAATTGGCGAAATGCGAACTATGGACTTTCAGAAAACTTTGGAAAAACAAGTCAACTCATTGACAATATTACCAATGGACATTTAGAGAATGCCATTGCAACTAAAGCTCCTGGTTTTTTTATTTTGTGGGGCCTTTTTTTACTACCAATGATGATTGTTTTAGTGAATAATTTTTGGAAAAAAATCCCACCTATTGGAAAGGTTATTTCAATTGGAATTACATTGTTATTAAGTTATCCATATTTCGACAATTGGAATAATTTCCACTTAGGAAATACCTTTTTCAACTTCGGAATGGGACCAATGGTTTTGCCATCCGAAGATAGATTTGCTACTTCAAATCTTCATAACAATGATTGGGGAAATATTATTTTCTGTGGATTTATGGGCGGCATAATCATCCTCCAATGGATTTTGATTCGCACTACTCAACTTTTATTTTTCATCAAAAATAAAACATCCACCTCAGTCAATTGTAATACTTTTTTTTCCTTAGCTACTGCATTTGGATATTTCGCTTTTTTAATGTTAAATAATTTTTATTTTGATCGTTATTGCTTGATTGCATTTCCTTTTTTAATACTCATGCTATTCCCACAAAATCAAGATTTTTCGATTCCTCGAACATTAAAAATAGCTGGACATATTACCCTTCTTGCTATCGTTATATTTTCTATTGGAGCTACACATGATTATTTATCTTGGAATCGAGCACGTTGGGAAGCAGTTGATTATTCGCATAAAACGCTTCAATTAAAACCAACTCAAATCAATGGAGGATTTGAATATAAAAAATGGTTTGGAATAAACTTTAATAGACATCCTGGTTTCTTTGGATTGGAAAATTGGGATGATCCACGAGAGCAATATTTTATTTCACATTCTGAATTATGCTTTTTTAAACCAATAGAGAAATTTTCATATACCCGTTATTTTCCTCCTAAAAAAGAAAATATCTTTTTATTAAAAAAAGAAAATTTATCTCAAACAGATACGATTATTTGTGATGCTGAATTGTTATCAAAAGATGACAAATATTTATTGACCAACCAATCAAATATTCAATTGTCAAACGTTGAAAGAAGAGTTTCGGATAAAGCTCACTCTGGCAAATATTCCATTTTATTAGAATCAAATAACCCTTATGGATTTACTTTCACAATGGAAAATTTGCAACCTTGCGAAAAGATTTTAGTCATCACTTGGAAATTATCGACACCTAATGCGGTGAAAGGAATTATTGCTATGGAAGGGAGCTCTTACCTTGATAATGCTTGCATGATTACAGAAGCAGATGGAACTGGCTGGGTAAAACAAGTACAAGAATTTACAGTTCCAAAAGATACTAAAACAGATAAAGCTTCTTTTTTTCTGTTCAATCCTACTGCTGAAAAAGTATATTTTGATGACTTGATGATTGTGAGGATTAGGTAGTTGGTTATTGCAAAATAAACTTAATTTATCTTGGAAGTGCATTTCTTAATTCAGTTATAAATGCCTTCGTTTTATCTCCCAATGGAATACCAATATAATTGAACTGATCGTAAAATACTTTTGCCATTTTTTTTCCATAAATAGTTTTTCCCTCCTCAATTTTAGCGATATTTTTTAACCAAATTTTTTGATGGGTTTTTCCAAAAGTAGATACCGCTAGATGATCTTCTTTCACTTGGTACGTGTTTTTAAACATTAAGACTAGTGGCAAAAGTGGTACAGTCAACATGGCTGCAATTTTCAAATTAGCGCTCAGCAATTCGAAAAGTCCAAAGCCTAAAATCACCAATAAAACAATCAACGCTTTTATATAATTGAAGGAAGTATATTTCAATTTCTTTATTTTTTATGATAAAAATTTGCTCTGCAAAATTAAAAATTAACCATCCTAAAATAGCACTTTCTAATAAAAATAAAACACCCATCTAAAACTTAAGTTTTAAATGGGTGTATATTTCTTTGAGTAAAAAAATCTTAACGCATCTTAATTCAAACCAAGCGAACTAGGTACTTCAATTGGCTCAACCAAACTCATCCGATTTCCGTTTTTATCCAAAATCTCTAAGACAACTCTTCGATTAAGTTGTCTTCCTTCTTCTGTATCTACTCCATTTTCTAATTCATTTTTAGCAATTGGTTGGTGCTCACCATAAGTTTCGATTCTGATTCGGCTAGCTGAAATTCCTCGACGTGTTAAATATTTTTTTGCTGCATTTGCTCTATTTTTAGACAATTGGTCATTGTAAGAATCATTGCCTTTGGCATCAGTATGTGCTCTCAAACTGGCAATTAAAGTAGGGTTTTCTTTCAAATTATTGGCCATCAGATTCAATTGTTTTTTTGACTCTGATCGCAAATTATATTTGTCAAAATCAAAAAATATTGATCGCAAACTTGAAATTAACTTTCGAGGAGGTGGAGTTTTGTAGCAGGTACATGAAGCATTAAAAAAACTTTCATGCATCACCGTTGTATTGTAACCAAGTGCGTCCAATTTTTTGCTTTCTGCTTCTGCCCCAGCCTCATCAAATTTTCCAACAAAATACCTATGGAAATCATATTTGTCTTTGCTATAAAAAATTTGGCCATCGACATTTTGAAATTGTGCAGCTGAAACTTGCTTATTATAAACTGCAATTTGAACAAACCAATCCTTCTCTGCCGCCTTCATCGAAAAGGAAATTAAAATAACGCAAAATGCTAATAGTGTTTTTTTCATCACGTGTGTCTGTTTTATTATTAAAAAATCGGAAGGGTTGAAAATACAAAATTCAAAGGGGAAAGGGAAATACAAAAGGGGAAATTCATGATACAAAGATTCCAATAAAAAAGTCAAACCTTCAATACCTAAAATATTGATTTTCAACATTTTATAAA
>CAYGRM010000160.1:0-14330 GCA_964352225.1 uncultured Saprospiraceae bacterium
TAAATCATTCGCTCCGCAAAACTTGGGGGCATTTGAGTTGGACAAGCTGTCAAAAAATAAAATTGGAAAAAATCATTATGGTTAACTTTTTCATCGTAGGCATCCCACCAATTATCTTTGGGTTTTTCTCGATTGATATTGACTAGTTGATAATTACCCATTGGCCCTTGGAGCCGTAAATTTTCTATTTTTTTCCCAATTTCAACTTGACCTTGTGGAGTTTGTAAGTTATAAATGTCCATCACTTGCATGGCATCCTGCCTTGAGTCAAGATTATATTTAGCAACAAAATTTTTAGCGTCTTTTCCTTCGAAATCTGCAATAGTATTTAGTATTCCATGAATGACATCTAACCATGCCTCGTCTCGATTTTTCCATGCTTCAATTGGTTTATCACCTTTTGGAAAAATCGGAAATTGAGCAATTGGATTTCCTTCAAAAAAACAATAGTTAATCAAAATTGGAACAATTCTAACTTGTCCTTTCTCATGGCGAGCAATCGCATTTTTAATTTCTACATCATTTATGTTATCTGATGCTATGAAATTTTTACTAACTAAAAACAGTATAATATTAGCTTGATTCAGTTTGGATTTTATCGCCTGATCCCACTCATCCCCTACTTTTATTTTGCGATCATTCCATTCCTCCAATACGCCTTGTCTCACCAGGGCACTCATATGCTTGGCCAGTTCGTCTTTATACTTTTCATCTTCGTGCGCGTAGCTGATAAAAACTTTAATCATAATTTTTTTTCGAATAAAAGTAAATGGAATAAAATCGGTAGGTGTTTATTTGTCATTTGGTAATTTTCTTTAAAGTAAAGCAAAGAAAAAACAAGGAGAAATCAAATAAAAAGTTAATATATTTTTAGAGTAATATATCAATTTAAACAATTGACAATCAATAGGTTAAGCAGTTATTTTTTTACAAAATCCCAAAAGTCGATTTTGCACTTCCTCTGGAATTTTACCTTCCACTACAAATGTATGAACATCTCCACCATAATACATATCAAGATAACCGGCCGTTTTTTCAAAAGGCATAAAAAATCCCTCATACTCTTCGTTATCTGAACTGCAACAAAGTGCATACATTTCTTTTCCCGCTAATCCCCTCCCTTTCTCTTTTCGAATAGTCACTAGATCTGACCATCGATCTAAAAAGGTTTTCAAAATAGAACTCATCGAATACCAATAAACATGTGTTCAAAAAACGATTTTGTCAATGGTCAACATATGTTCCGCCATTAAAAAGAAATCATCATTTATGTTTTTATGCTGATAATCATATCCTGAAAAATGATATTCTTGCAAATCCATCAGTTCTGAATTTGGCATTTTTTCTAATAAAAAATCAACCATCATTCGTGTATTTCCATCTCTTCGAGAACTACCAAAAATTAGAATTGTATCTTTTTTCATTTTCGCAATCTGATAATTAAATTAAAATGGTAAAATTATTAATTAGTCACGCAAGATTAAAATTGAAAACTCCAAACTAATATTTCGTTCAACTCGTTTTCTCTAAATAATAGCCTTTATTCTAAATGAAGTTGTATGGGAGAACGGATAACGTCGATCGAATAAAGTCTAATATACATATGTACTTTGTCCTACAAAATTTCCTTTTTATGATACAAAAAATATATATCGCGACATGTCTTATCTTTTTCAGTTTCTTATTAAACGCTCAAAATGAAATTCCATCTAAAGACTATTTACAATGGGGAGAAATTAAAATGCCTATTAATGAATTAGTCAATGGAAGCAATGGGAGTATTAATATGAGTTTGGAAAATGTTTTAGCATCTGCTAATGAACCTCTAGTTTTGATAAAAAACAACCAAGATGCTCGACTGGAAAGTTTTTATTTAATCATCACCAAGGATAACCTTACCTCTTCTCCAACCTTTCTTCATATCGAAGATTATGATAAAAAAAATGCCCTCAATATTCATGGAAAATCATTTATTGAAAAAAACCTAAAAGAAGGAGAACGCATTTTTTTTAATAATTTGAAAGGGAAAGATACCGAAGATCATTTTCTTAATATTGAAATTTCTTATTCCACTCCTATGATGAAATTAAATTTCACGCTTCCTGATATTCCCAAAGGGGAAGTGTTTGGTTTTCAAATTCAGGAGTTTCCAAATGAACAATTAAAAATAAAATTAGATACAGCAGATGCGTCGATGGAAAAGATTTTTAATATATATAATAAACTAGAAAAGTATCAGATTATTCATATCCCTAAATTTAAAACCACTAGACGATATTTAACCAAAAAAGATAAGTTAAATATTGAAGGTGTAAATAATTTCGACCTAGTAAATGATGAATCAATTCAAAGTATAGACCTAGGATTACTTCCTGAGTTTACTGATTATAATGAATTTAATATCGAATTAAAGTGGGGTGAAATGATGACCACCGATCAACGAAGATCATTTAGTGGTGGAGGGAATGATGGAATTTTTATGGAAAACAGTTCTGGTCAGATCATTAGATTTCTAGACTATGATAAGTATGATTTGCAAGAATCACTTGGCCAACGATTTACGCTTTCTCAAGGATATAAATCTTACCAAATTAAAAGGATGAAAGTATATATTATCCCAAAGGACAAAGCTCCTTCAGCGTATCTTACTAATGATATTAACCATCCAGGTTTAGTAAAAGCATTGTTAGAAATCGAAGAAAATACCATGATTTTATTTACAGAAATCATTATTGAGCAAGATGTAAATGAATTGTTATATTTTCCAACTTCACTACTGATCGGGATTCAATAAAAAAAGTCGAATGCAAAATTAATCACAATCGACTTTTGGGTATCAAGTACTCAACTTTATTTTTTAAGCATCTCTGGCTTAGTAACTTCCATTTGATGATTAATAGATTCTTGGTGAATCGCTTTTAAAAATTGAGCAATAAATTCTTCGCTCAATCCTTTTGATTCCCCTTTGACTATTCCTTTTTCCAAAATTTCATTCCATCGAACTGGTTGAAGAATAGAAATATTTTTAGCTTTTTTATACAAACCAATAGCTTCTGCTATTTCCATTCGTTTGCCCAACATATTTAATAATTCATTATCAATTCCATCAATTTGAGCTCGTAATGCTTCAATACTTACCTTAGCATCACCATCCAATTCCTCATGTTTAATCACTAAATTTTTGACCAATTCTCTAAAGACTGCCGGTGTAATTTGTTGTTTCGCATCACTCCAAGCTTCATCAGGATTGGGATGAGTTTCTGTCATCAAACCGTGAAAACTTAAGTCAAAAGACTTTTGGGCCACATCAGCTAAAGTATCTCTTCGACCACAAATATGACTATTGTCACAAATAATAGTTAGATCCGGAAATCTTCTTTTCAACTCAATAGGAATTTGCCAAAGTGGTTCATTTCGATAAGAACTATTTCCAGCTAAAGAAAAGCCTCGATGGATTACCCCAACTCTTTGGATTCCAGCATTATAAATTCTTTCGATCGCTCCAATCCATAAATTCAAATCTGGATTAATAGGATTTTTAATTAAAATCGGCACGTCAACTCCTTCTACAGCATCTGCAATTTCTTGAACGGCAAATGGGCTTACGGTAGTTCTTGCACCAATCCACAATAAATCGATATTATGTTTTAAGGCTTCGAAAACATGTTGAGTTTTGGCGACCTCGGTTGTTACTTTCATTCCAGTTTCTTGCTTTACTCTGGTAAGCCAAGGTAAACCAATTTTACCAACTCCTTCGAAAGCATTTGGTCGAGTTCGAGGCTTCCAAATTCCTGCTCGAAAGAAATCGATGTTTTGATCTTTTAGCCCATGAGCAGTTTCTAAAACTTGTGCTTCTGTTTCAGCACTACATGGACCAGCGATAAGGATTGGTTGACCTGGTTCTTTTTCTACAAGGGGTTTAAATTGCATTTCCATTTTTAATCTAATTTAAATTATAAATTATTACCTGTCAAAAAACTCGACAAGCTGTTTCATTTGATTTTTTCTATGAGTTTAAAATCCTTTTGATATCATTGGATTGTTCAATCAAGTCATGAATTTTAGCAAAATCCTTTTTGATTAGCAGAGTTCTAAATTTTGATAATGAATTAATATGTTCATCTAAAACATCTAATACATTATCTCGGTTTTGTTGAAAAACAGGTACCCACATATTGGCAGAACTTTTTGCTAATCGAACAGTCGAGCTAAAACCTGAACTTGCCAAATCCAAAATCGTTTTTTCATCTTTCTCTTTTTCTAAAACGGTCAACGCCAAAGCGAATGAACTAATGTGAGAAATATGAGAAATGTAAGCTGTATGAATATCATGTGATTTTGCATCCATATAAATCAAATTCATCTCCATAGATTTATACATTTTCTCTATCAATTCAACAGCTTCTTTTTTCGATTGTTCTGCGTCACAGATGACAGTTGTCTTTTTGCTGAATAGATTTGGAATTGCAGCTTCTGGCCCTGAGTGTTCGGTTCCTGCCATAGGATGTGTTCCAAGGTATTGAGCTCGTTTTGGATGATGCTTGACACTTTCCATTAACTCAGCTTTTGTCGATCCAACATCAATTACTACTTGATTGTCAACTAAGTCCAACACTTTGGGTAAAACTTGTAACATGGCATTTACAGGAATGGAAAGAATGATAATATCTGATTCTTTTACCGAATTTTCCAAATCCATATCATCATCTATTAACCTTCTCCGAACTGCTTTATCCAAATTTTCTTGGCTCTTGTCCACTCCGATAATTCTTTTGGCAAATCCATTTTCTTTTAAACTGATCGCCATTGAACCACCGATGAGTCCAACTCCTATGATTGTAATTGTCATTTTTTTTCATTCAATTTTTAATTCCCCAAAAGGAAAAAACTTAGCACTATTTCCCCATTGAGACCAGGGTATTTCTTTTTATCCGTTCTAAACTTTTCTCTAGGATCTCGATTTCATTACACAATGAGAGCCGAATAAACTGATCCCCTTGTGATCCAAAAATTCCTCCTGGAGTTAAGAACACATTCGTATCGTATAAAATCTCATCTGATAACGCATAACCGTCCGTATAGTTACTTGGAATTTTTGCCCAAACGAACATTCCTCCTTGATCTTTACGATAGGTACAGTTTAGCTGATCTAGGATTTTAAAAACAATTTCTCGACGTTCTCGATAAATTTTATTTAAGTTAGAAAACCATTCAGGTGGATTATTCAAAGCCTCTACTGCTCCTAATTGAAGAGGTAAAAACATTCCTGAATCCATGTTACTTTTAAATTTCATCACAATATCAATCCATTCTTTTTTTCCAAGCAACATTCCAATTCTCCAGCCAGCCATGTTATGAGATTTACTCAATGAATTTAATTCAAGCACAACTTCATTTGCACCTTCCATCGACAATAAACTTGTAGGTCGATCTCGTAATATAAAACTGTATGGATTATCATTGACTAACAAAATTTCATTCCGTTTTGCAAATGAAATTAACTGTCTCAAAAACCCTTCACTTGCTGCAGCACCAGTTGGCATATTGGGAAAATTGACCCACATAATTTTCACTTTACTCAAATCTTGCTGCTCTAATTTTTCCAAATCAGGCATCCAACCAAGTTCTTCTTCCAAGTTATAATTAACCACCTTAGCTCCTGCTAACATCGAAGCAGATCGATAAGTAGGATAACCCGGATTAGGAACTAATGCTTCATCACCTTTCTCCAAAAAACTCATCGCAATATGCATAATGCCTTCCTTGGATCCAATGAGCGGTAAAATCTCATTATCTGGATTAAGCTCTACTTGATAATATTTTTGATACCAGCTCGCAATTCCTTGTCGTAATTCAAGTGCGCCTCGATAACTTTGATACCCATGTTTGTTATTTTCCCAAATTGCTTCTTCCATTTTTTTTCGAGATGCATCAGAAGGAGGTAAATCAGGATTCCCAATTCCAAGGTTAATGATATCCTTTCCCGATGCTCGTAGTTCAGCAATTTCTTTTAACTTTTTGGAAAAATAATATTCCTTAACTGAGTCTAACCTACTGGCTTGTTTAATTTTCATACTTATTTCCTTTTTGGTAAGTACCTAAAATTCTTAATTCTAATGTGTGTTTTTTGATCACATTGATTATGCTTTCAAAGTCTTTATTTTCGTCCAATAAAAAATCTACAAAAAATAGATATTCAAATTCACTATCTAAAAGTGGGGCAGATTGGATCTTGGTCAAATTTGTTTTACACAAGGCCAATGCTCCCAAAACTTGATGCAAACTTCCCACTTCATGAGGTAGTGTGAAACAAATTGAAACTTTATCAAAGTCGGTATTCACAGGGCTTTCCGTCCGATCTAAAACTAAAAACCGAGTATAATTTTTCTTATAAGTTTCTATGCTTTGACCAATCATTTCCAACCCGTACATTTCTGCGGCTAAGCTGCTAGCTATTGCTCCAGTATTTTTTAGTTGTCCATCACGAACTCTTTTGGCACTCAAAGCGGTATCTTCCGATTCAATCAATTTTACGTGTGGATATTGTTGGAAAAACTTTTGACATTGAGCTATCGCAACTGGATGCGAATAGACTTCTGTCAAATCCTCAACTTTCACCCCAGGCATCACCATTAAATTTTGTTGAATCCGCAAATAGACTTCCCCAACAACATGCAATTTGGAATGATTGAGTAATTGATAATTATTTAAAATACTGCCAGCAATCGTATTTTCAATTGCCATCAAAGCATGATCTGTAATTGATTTATCTTCGGCCTTGATCATTAACTCATCAAAAGTATCTGCTGGGATTATTTCCAATTCTTTATCCTTAAAAAATCTCCTTGCCGCAATGTGGTGAAAAGCACCTGAAACTCCTTGTATGGCAATCCTCGGTTGCCTAGCTAATTCTGAACTCACATCTGAAATCTCCACAATTTTCTCTTCCTCTGATTTTAAGTTTTTGTAATTACTCATTTGTTATTTGTGTTTTGATATGTCAAAAAAAAAAGCCCTCAAGTGAGGACTTTGATTTTTATTCTTAGAATAAAATAGATCAAATATATATCCTCCTTTACGATGCATCGTAAAACCAGAAACCATAATAAAAATAAAATGCATTGGTTATGATCTTCATTATTCTGTATTTAGTTTTGTGGTGTTTTACTTAGTTTTTAACTTCGTAAAATCTTAATAATCTGCCAACAAAAAAGAGTTCCTAAATATTTTAGGAACTCTTTTTTGTTATAAAAACATATTCGATATAGCCCCTACTTAGTAGTGTTACAGAAGTAATAAAAGCTATAGTAAAATGAATTGTTTTTAATAGTCATCATCTTTTTCATTTTAATGATTTATACAAACCTAATAGATTATTTGTTGGAAAACAAGATTTTATTCATTTTTTTAAAAATAAATAAGCAATGGATTTACGACACCTAAAGTTAACTCAATGAAACAAAACTTAAAAAAAGGCCTGAGTCAATTTGAACTTTGAGCTTCTTTTAGATCAATTATTTCTGCTCTACGAAGTTTAAAGAAACTGAATTTATACAATATCTTAAACCTGTTGGCTTTGGCCCATCATTGAAAACATGTCCTTGATGACCACCACATCTAGCACAATGAACTTCATTACGAGTGTATCCTAAATTCTGATCAGTATCTCTTCCAATATTTTCTTCTTTGATTGGTTGATAAAAACTTGGCCATCCCGTCCCCGATTTATATTTAGTAGATGAATCAAAAAGAGGTAAATCGCAACCAGCACAGGTATAAATTCCCGCTTTTTTATTATCCCACAGATCACCTGTAAATGCTCTTTCTGTTCCAGCTTCTCTTAATACGTAGTATTCTTGATCCGTCAATTGAGCTTTCCACTCTTCTTTGGTTTTGATAATTTTTTTAAGTGTATCGCCAGTTTCAGAGATAGCGTTGGCAATTCTTGCTTCTGCTTTTTTAACATCATAATCTGAATTTGCAACATTTGGATTTTGGCTGCATGATAATAACAACACCATTACAAATACAGTAAATATAACTCCTGAAATAATTTTTAACATAATTAAATAATATTTTGAATGAATAATTTTATTTCTTCAAAAGAACGTAAATGCATTGTTATAGAACTCAACTATTTACCTGCTTCATGGTTACCTAAATGAACTTACTTTCTCTTATTTTTTCGATTTCGTTTTTTGGGAGCTGTCCATTCTTCTCGTTCAGCAAATGCTACAATTTTTTTCATAAAATTAAGAATAGACAAAAAGACCAAATAAACAAAAGTCAACACGTAGAAAATCCACCGAATCGTTCCTGCATCATCAAATGATACTGACGAAGCTAAATACGCTAATGCACCAGAGACTATTGCCAATCCTAAATAACAAATGATTGATCTGATCCAATATCTATTCATATCGTCCGACGAAAGACTAAAAAGGGAATTCAAAACGGTAAAAAATAAAAGGAAGGAAGCCGATATTATCCAAGGAAAATAATCCTTAAATTCGGCGGCACCCACTAAAGATGCTAACTTTGCGAACGCCATAAATATGACGGAAAAGCCCAGAACTGCAAGTGCTTGCATTAAAGGATCCTTGGCTCTTTCTAAAAATTGATCGTTACTTGTATTTTGCATAGTATAGAAATAAAATAAAAAATGTATTGTTCATTTGTTTCGCTAAAATTAATAATACTTTGCATTCTTTTTTGAAAAATAAAACCGCACAATGAATAAATTCTTATTAGCAAATCTCTCTATCTTATTGATTATCAGTAACTTAAGTGCTCAAAACCCAGTCTTGGAAATATGGGAGATCCAAGGAGAAGAACTTTTCACTCCCTACCTAAATCAAATCGTAGAAACTAATGAAAATGTAGTCACTCAGGTTGGTGATGATTACTTTTTTATCCAAACACCTGCATATCGGTCAGATAATAATCAAGCAACCTCTGATGGGATAATTATTTTGACAAACAATTCACCACCTGTGGAAGTAGGAAACCTAGTTTCTATTTCAGGTACGGTTCGTGAAAGTTTTCAAAGAACTCAAATGGATGAGTCTGACGGGATGTCTATTATCATTGATTCGATTTCCGTTAATCTTCCAGAGCCAGTTTTATTGACGGAAGATTTTCCTTCACCCAATAATGTTGCGATCCCAGATTTAGAAAAAGTGGAAGGGATGTTGGTTACGTTTACCCAAGCGATTACAAATTCTCCTACTAATCAATTTGGTGAAACTTCCGTTAAAATAGGTACAACCAGAGCTTTTCGAGAGCCTGGAATTTTTGCACCTGCTCCAAATGGTTTACCAGAGTGGGATGGAAACCCTGAAGTTTTTGAAGTCAAAATAGCTGATGGATTTCCAGACGAAAATCAACAATGGGCAAGAGTAAATGTTTCTGCAACTGGCGTCATGGATTATGCCTTTAATGATTATATTTTAAGAACAAATGATTTTCAATTTTCAGGAAATGCTCCCTTGATTCCAGTTGACGAACCTACTTCAACTCAAGCAACAATTGGTTGTGCCAATTTTTATGTCTTGTCAAATTTAGAAAATGAATACTTAACTCGACGACAAAAAGTAGCTTCCTACATTGTTGATTTGATGCAAGCTCCAGATATTTTAGCTGTTCAAGAAGTTAGGAGTTTAGCTGTTCTACAAGACCTTTCTAATTTGATTAAAGAAAATCATCCGGAGATTATTTATACACCACATTTAATTTCAAATGGGACAAGTGGTGGTTTTGTGATTAACGTTGGTTACTTGGTTAAGAATACAGTTAGTGATGTTCAAATAACTCAGCTTGGTGCGGATGAACCATTCAGCCAAGGAGGAGATTTACACTATCGTCCACCTTTATTATTGGAAGGAAATTTCAATAGCTCTCCACCTCAACCAATTAGTGTTTTAAACTTACATTTAAAATCATTAAATGGGATAACTCAAACTAGCACAAAACTTCGAAGGCACGAACAAGCCATCTCAGTTGCTCAAATGGTAGAAGAAAGAATTGCTGAAAACTTAGTCGTAGTAGGAGATTTTAATGCCTTCCAGTTTTCAGATGGATATGTGGATGTCGTGAATCAAATTGCTGGAACTCCATCCCTCGGAGCTGAATATCCTGTAGAAAATATTGTTTCAACGCCCTTGATTAATCAAAGTTTGGCACTACCGATTGATGAACAATACTCTTATATTTTTCAAAACAATGCTCAAATCCTAGATCATTGCTTAACTACTGATCTTCAAGGACTTACGGTTGAAAAAATGCAATATGTGAGAGGAAATGCGGATTTCTCAGAAGATTTCGAAAATCAAATTTCCCCAAATTATCGAACATCGGATCATGATGGATTTGTATTGTTTTTAGAAATGGATAGCGAATTTTCGACTTCCGTAAATACTGTGTTAGAAAATAATTTTTCAATTAATTTTCCGAATCCTTTTTCTCCAAATGATCAAGTAACCTTAAATTTGACAGAGGCAGAAATCATTCATTTTTCATTAATTAATTTTGATGGGAAAATTATTTTTGAAAAAAATCTTGGAAAATTACCAGAAGGAAAAAATTCTATAACATTACCTTTACAAATTCCGAGTGGCACCTATTTTCTAAAAGTCAATGGAGATAAAAACTTTCAAACTAACCCTTTAATTTTTATATCAAAATGAGTCTAAACATTGAACAACTTCGAGCCGATACCCCTGGAACACAAGCTGTTATTCATTTTAATAACGCAGGATGTTCTCTTCCAACCAAGGATTCTATAGATATCATAACAGAGTATTTACAACTCGAAGCAACACTTGGCGGTTACGAGGTTAAAAGTAAATATGAAAATGTTATCAATGAATTTTATACAGAAGCTGCTCAATTAATCAATGCCTCTGAAGGTGAAATTGCCATAGTTGGAAATGCTTCTGATGGAATAAATAAAATGTTATTTTCAATTCCTTGGAAGACAGGTGATATAATTCTGACTACGGAAGTGGAATACGGCAATTGTTATCTCAACTATTTAAAACTAAAGGAAGAAAAAGGAATTGATATCAAAATCGTCCCCAGCGACGATGACGGAAATATATTGTTAGAAAAAATGGAGGAAATGATTTCTCCAGCAGTAAAATTGATTTCGGTCACTCATATTCCTACTAATTCTGGTTTAATCATGCCAGCCGAAGAGATTGGAAAAATCGCAAAAAAACATAACATTTTATACCTCTTAGATGCTTGCCAATCGGTTGGACATATTCCAATTGATGTTCAAAAAATTCAATGTGATTTTTTGAGCACAACTAGCCGAAAATATTTAAGAGGTCCACGTGGAATGGGTTTTATTTTTGTAAAAAAAGAAGTATTACCTGAGCTAACTCCGACTACCTTAGACATGGTAACTGCGCATTGGAAAGATGAAAAAAGTTATGACTTAGATCGTAATATTAAAATATTTGAACAATGGGAAAAATCCTATGCATTGGTTTTAGGGTTCTCCAAGGCACTCTCCTATTTGAATAATTTGGGTGTTGAAAATACGTGGAAAAGAATTCAACATTTATCTACTTATTTACGAAGTGAATTAGAAAAAATTGGCGGAATTGAAGTAACCGATATTGGTAAAAATCAATGTGGCATTGTAACTTTTTCATTGGCAGGAGTTGACCCTGAATCACTTGTAAATGCATTGTTACAACATGGAATAAACCTTTCTGCAAGTATGCGATTTAGTTCAGTTTTAGATATGGATAAAAGAGGTTTAACAGGTGTTTGCAGAGCTTCAATTCATTATTATAATACGGAAGAAGAGATTGATATCTTAATTGAAAAAGTGGAACAGATTTTTGATTTTGCTATGTCAAAAAAATCTTAAGTAATCCCTCCAAAAAACTCAATCAACTGACTATCAATAACTTATGAAATCTTTTTTTGAACTAGCTCCACAATTTCAAGTGTCAAATTTATATTGGGGATATGCCTTTTTTGGTGCATTTCTAATGGGAATTGCAAAATCTGGAATTAAAGGAATTGGGATAATCATCGTAACTATTTTGGCATTTGTTTTTGATCCAAAAGCTTCCACAGGAATTGTTTTACCCTTATTGATTGTTGGTGATATTATGGCTGTCATTTATTATAATCGACATGCTCAATGGAAATTATTAATGCAACTATTACCATGGATGATGCTAGGAGTAGTAATTGGAAGTTTCGTTGGAAAAGATCTAGTTCCAGAGGTATTTAAAAGGTGGATGGCAGTCATTATTATTGGTTCTGTCATCATGATGTTTTGGTGGGAAAATTCAAAGGTAAAAGTTATTCCAAAATCCAAATGGTTTGGAGGGTTTATGGGATTTATGGCTGGAGTAACTACTATGCTTGGAAATCTTGCTGGTGCTTTTTCCAATATTTTTTTCCTAGCCATGCGATTACCAAAAGATCAATTCATCGGAACGGCAGCTTGGTTGTTTTTTATCATTAATATTTTCAAATTACCCTTTCATATTTTTCATTGGGAAAGTATTTCGATGGAATCGATGGCGGTAAATTTCAGGTTATTTCCAATGGTAATAGTTGGCTTTTTAGTAGGCCTAAAAGTGGTAAAGAAAATTAAAAATGAAGCATATCGAAAGTTGATTTTAGTGTTGACGGCAGTTGGTGCAATTTTGATATTTTTCAAGTAAACCCCCGACCCCTAAAGGGGAGTTTTGGCTTTCCTTTTATCTAAAAAAATCCTTTCATTGATTTTATTTTAACTAAAAAAAGAGAGGGAACTATTTTGTTTAAAATAGTTCCCTCTTCTTCTTTTTTAGAAGAATATCCTAAATAAATGTAAGTATTCCAATTCCATAAAAGGAAAGCCAAAACTCCCCTTTAGGGGTCGGGGGTTTACTTTACATCTCCAAAACCTGGTTCACCACATTCTCTCCAGTAAATCCAAACTTCTCATCCAGCACAGTATATGGTGCAGAATACCCAAAATGCGTCATTCCAAACACCTTTCCTGTTGCTCCAACCAAACCTTGCAATGTGCTAGGTAAACCTGCGGTTAAACCAAATTTAGGACAAGCAGCGGGCAAAATTGATTCTTGATATTCAGCAGATTGATTTCTAAATAATCCTTCTGAAATAGCCGAAACCACTCTCACTTGCTTTCCATAATGACTTCTTAATTTCTCCGCACCGTCAATCAAAGTGGCTACTTCAGAGCCATTAGCTACTAAAATAACATCTGGTGTTCCTTCGCAATCTTGAATAATATATGCTCCTTTCTGAGCTCCTAAAGCATCTTGAAATCTAGTATTTCCCTCACTTGCTGGAAGCGTTTGAATATTTTGTCGAGAGAAAATCATCCCAGTTGGAGTCTTTCTATTTTCGAAAGCCATTTTCCAAGCCACCGTTGCTTCGTCAGTATCTGCAGGTCTTAAAGCTAACAAACTATTTTCGCCAGAGTGATTTTTCAATTGCTCCAACAATCTTAATTGTGCTTCTTGCTCAATCGGTTGGTGAGTTGGCCCATCCTCTCCTACTCGAAATGCATCATGCGTCCAAAGGAAAATAACTGGCGTTTCCATCAAGGCAGCTACCCGCATTGCTGGCTTCATATAATCAGAAAATGCAAAGAAGGTTGCACAAACTGGAATCACTCCACCATGTAAAGCTAAACCTGTACACAAGGCTGACATGGTTAACTCAGCTACTCCTGCTTGCAAAAATTGTCCTCTGAAATCCCCCTTCTGAAAAGCAGTTGTCTTCTTTAAAAAGCCATCCGTTTTATCACTATTGGAAAGATCAGCAGAAGAAACGATCATGTTTTCCACGTGATCAGCCAAGTAACTCAATACTGTACTTGAACCAACTCTGGTGGCAGCGTTTTGTTTTTGTTCGATAGCCGACCAATCGATTTCTTGAACATCGTTGGAGAAAAATCTAGCTAATCTTTTGGCACGATTTGGATTATCTGTTTTCCAAACCTCAAAAGCTGCTTTTCGTTTTTTTGCCTGTTCTCTTTTTCTTTCTAGTGTTTTTTCATAAAACTCCGCTACATCTGGAAAAATTTGAAATGGATTTTCAGGATCTCCACCTAAGTTTTTAACTGATGCTACAAAGTCTCCTCCAGAATTACTCAATGGTTGACCATGTGTATCCACTTTTCCTTCGTATGCCTCGCCAGCTGCGGTCATTGCTCCTTTTCCCATAATGGTTTTACCAATAATCAAAGTTGGGCGTTCTGATTCATCAATTCCAGATTGGATTGCATGTCGAATTTCATCTGTATCATTACCATCAATTGTCACTACATGCCAGTTCCAAGCTTCATA
>CAYGRM010000161.1:0-14269 GCA_964352225.1 uncultured Saprospiraceae bacterium
GTACACAGGAATTTGAATATTAATTTTTCTATTAAAATCTTATATGACCAATCGAGAATTTCATCCTGGTAAAAATGGATTTCCTTTCATGAATGATTGGAAACTTACTACCCTTGAAGTTTCTTATTTAAGGAAATATTTGCAGAATGGTTTAGCGACTGTTTTAAAAAAAATCGAAGAAGATTACCCCGGAACCGTCCAACAATTTTGCATCAAAGAATGGATGGATGTTTGGGCTGAAATTGGATTTGCTGAGTTTTATCGAATGCAAGGAGGAATGGTATTCACCTTGTTAGACTATTATTATTTAGATCGAAAAATTCCCATTGAAAAGGTTTTCAAAAAAGGAATGTATGCCAATGAACTGCGAGCATACTTGTGGCAAAGAAATAAAGATTCCTTCAACAGTACTTTAGAAAAGATACTTTACACAATTATAGTTTATCAATTTATTCCAAAACAAATGGAGCAATCCGAAAACCTTAACCAAAGAATCAAAAAACATTTAAACACTCTTCCAGATGTCAACCTTGAAAGTGTAAATGTGGATTTGAAATTTTTTAAAGGAGGGGAAGAATTTTTAGAAAAAACGAACAAAGAAGAATTTGAAAAAATTATTAAAGAAATAGAAGATGGTGGAGTTTGTCTATTCAATTTGATTGATGATAAGATGGATGTATTTAGGATGAAAAAATTATTAGCTTTTGGCTCTAAGCAAATTAGTAATTCAAAAGTGGTATTAATAGTTTATGATATTAATCAACCAAAACAGACTTTAAAACTTTTGATGGATTGGGAGAAACGAGAGATTACTTTTAATGAAAAAACATATATCGGGTGGGTCTTTGAAGAGTATGATAGGGATAAGCCACCGGTATAACTTAATCAAAAATAAATTGACTATGCCTGAAATTACAAAAAGAAATATCCGTTTTGGTGGGGTAAGACCTCCTCAAAATGTAGAAAGGGAATGGTTGGGATTAGATTTTAATACTAAAGATATTATTTTGATAAAAATCGATAAATCTACCAAACACATAGTAGTAATATCGAATGATATACCAGAATATCAAGGTAACACTCATAGTTGGATATACCTTACAGAGGAAAATATAGCAAGGGAAATTTTAAGCAAAATTTATCAATTATTTCGAGAAGCTATTACTCAAAATAATTACGATAATTTTGATTGGCCAATCTGGGTTGAAATAGAATTCACTTCAAATGAGTTGCCTGGATTAGACGGAGGCCTCTTAAGTAATCACGGACGAAATCAGAGACAAGGCCGAATCCAACGCATAAGAATAGGAGCTATTATCATGAAAGCTCGAGATGGTCTATTAATAGCTTTTAATCATGGTCCTTTAGCAAGTAGAATATAATTTATAAACCTTCAAATCAACCAAATGGAAAAAGTAAGAATCTTCTGGGATCCTAAAGGGATCGAACTCAACACCTTAGGTGATCGATCAACGGTCACAAATATTAACCCTCCTGCTGATGGTGACACCCCATATATCAAGTCTCCAGTTCGGATGCTTGGTATTGATACACCCGAAACAAATTATCCTGGTGTAGGAAGTCCTGCTAATAGTGACGATGAACTAATTAAGCTAGGTCAATTATTGAGAACAGGGAAATATAATGTGGACACAGGATTAATTAGATTTCTCTTGCCCAAATTATCTCCTAGGGGAATCGGCACAGGAACTCTTCAAAAAGAACAGGGTGATGCTGCTAAAGTTTTTTTTCAAGAAAAATTAAATACTAGGTTAGTAAAACCAAATGGTAGGAGACGAAATTTATTTTTAAAAACATCCAAGGATGCATTTGACATGTACGGTAGGCTCTTAGCTTATATGGCTCCAAAATATACCAAGAGTGAACTCCAAACTATCTCTCCAAGAGAGCGTGCTACTTTTAATTTCAACATGCTAGAATCAGGATGGGCTGCACCTCTGATTATCTATCCAAATTTACCAAAAAATTCAGACCTAAACTTGACCAGATTAGCAGTAAAGAATGCTGTGGAAAATAAATTAGGTGCGTGGAAAAACCCTAAAATGCTTACTGGATATGAGTGGAGAATGTGTATTAAATTATATAACGCAATTAAAGATCTTAAAGCTGGTGAATTTTATATTCCTCAATACAAATGGATCTCTCGATATTGTGTTGATATGACCACATTGGAAATTTATTATCCGCAGGAATATTATAAAGTTGCTCCTTATAATCGAATATTTATTTTTGATGACGATATCAAACAAGCGGTGAGCGAGCTTAATCTTTCCGCTCCTAAATAAGAATAGATCAAATCAATAATTCCAGTTCTGCTAGAAAATTGTAGAACTGGAATTATTCTTTTTATATTTTTATTAATTTTCTTATCTGCTAAAGCTACTTGCTTAACTACTTTGTGTTTAGTGTTACAAAAACCTACGATGCAATCTATGTACCTGCTGCACCAGCGATTTTTCTCCATCATTAATAATCACAAATTGCGCTAATTTTAGTTTTTCAAACTCAGACATCTGCTTATCTATTCTCGCCTCTACTTCTTCTCGAGTTGAACCATCTCTTTTCATCACTCTTTGGATTCTAATTTCCTTTGGCGCCCACACCGTAATCAAATAATCCAAAGCTTGATAACTACCACTTTCAATCAGCAAGGCAGCTTCTTTCAAAGTATAGGGAACTAATGATTGAGCTTGTTGCCAAAGGATGCCATCCTTAGCCACAGCAGGATGAACCAAACTATTGAGTTGTCCCAATTTCTTTTTATCCTTAAAAACAATGCTGGCGATGTGCTGACGATTTAGTGAACCATCTTCAAAGTAGGCTTCATCGCCCAGTAAGTTTTTTATGCCATTAACCAATTCTATATTTTCAACCATCAGCGCTTTGGCTCGATCATCAGCATAGTAAACCGGAATTCCTAATGATTCAAATATTTTACAAACCGTGGTTTTTCCACTACCGATACCGCCGGTGATTCCTATTTTTTTCATATTGAAATTTTGAATTTTACAATTCGCTGCACGAACCATGCAGAATTATTAGAAAATGAAAGCAAATAAACAAAGTCAACGGTTAAATTAAAATTTTCTTTTTATATAAAAATGAATTTATTAATTTGAGTGATCGAAAGACAAACCTAAACCGATTTTTATACGTGTAATTAGCTAGCTAATTATTTTAAAATATTTAGCTTACACTTTTAAAGAAATATTTTTTCACAACAGCAAAAATCCTCCAAGTTTTGAAATCAATTTTACAAAAAATAATATTGACTTGTTTTGCCTCCATTTTTGCAATTATGTTGTTGGGGCAAGACATTCATTTTTCACAATCGCACTTTTCTCCATTGAATATCAGCCCTGGATTGGCAGGGATGTTTCCTGAAGACGTCCGAATCATGGGAAGTTATCGGTCGCAATGGCAATCAGTACCAGTTCCGTTTTTAACTTTTTCAGGAGCAGCAGACATGAAATTACCTAACTTGATTCGTGGAAACGATAAAATTTCCTTAGCAGGTGGGGTACATTTTAACTATGATAAAGCTGGTGATTCGGAATTGAGTTTATCTTCTTTTGGATTGACCGGAGCACTTCACTATAAAGTCAATGATATGAATACATTGAGTCTTGGAGTCCAGTCAGTAGCATCTCAAAGATCATTTTCGCTTGCAGGTTTACAATTTAATAATCAATTCGATGGTGAATTATATGATCCTTCGAGAGATAGCAAAGAAAATTTCACTAATGAAAATAAGGCTTTTGTGGACGTTAACGCAGGATTGAGTTGGATGCTAAGAAAAGAGGATAATCGCAGTTATGCTCTTGCGGGAATTGGAGTATATCATCTGACTGGGCCTGTTCAAAGTTTTAAAGATGCTCCTGATTCGAAGTTGCCCATGCGACTATCGATCTACTCCGGAGGAGTGGTTCAAGTCCATCCAAAAATGGATATTGTTATTCATGCACTTGGCCAACTACAAGGTCCCTACGAACAAATTTTAGTAGGAGGAGCTGCTCGTTATCATTTGAGTGAAGCTCGTGGAAAAGAAGTTGCGATTCAGTTAGGAACTTCCTTCCGAATTGGAGATGCCATTATTCCTACTTTTGAATTGCATTATGCTGCTTGGAAAATTGGGGTAAGCTATGATGTCAATATCTCTGCATTTGACGCTGCTACCAATGGAAATGGTGGAATCGAAATCGGAGCAATGCACACGATCACTAATGTTAAAGAATGTGTCAAGGTACTTGAGTCTTGTCCTGTTTTTTAATTTTATTCCTAAAACACAGAGTATTCTCAAACGACATACATAATGATAAAAAAACTTTGTATCCCTTTTATTCTATTTTTATTTCTCTTTTCTTTTTCAAATATTCATGCGCAAACATTTAAAGCATATGTAAAAGCTGGTGATAAATCAACCCAGCAAAAAGACTATTATGCTGCGATGATTTATTTTAAAAATGCTTTGGAAATTAAAAATGAATCAGCTGATGTCATTTATAAATTTGCTGATGCAGCACGGCTTTACCATAATTATGAGTTAGCAGAAGAATATTACTTGAAAATTTTACAACATGAAGATGTTGATAATTTTCCATTAATAAATTTCTGGTTAGGAGTAGTTAAAAAGAATCAGGGAGCTTATGCTGAGGCCATTCGGTATTTCGAAAAATATAATTCTAGTAGCAATGGAAATACTGAAATGATGGCACAAGCAAAGTCGGAAATTGAAGCATGTAGATGGGCTATTGATTTGATCGCAGTTCCAGAAAACATAGAAATTAATCGCTTGAATAAAAGGGTGAATTCTACATATTCAGATTTTGGGGCGTTGATGAAAGGAGATACTTTATTTTATTCCAGTTTGAAATTTCGTAATCCGAACGATAAAAGTGTTCCTGAGAAAAAAGTGACTAAGGTCTTGTATTCTGTCAATGGTTCAAAAGGCCGACCAATGAAATACAAATTTAATGATGATAAATTACATACGGCGCACACCGCTTTTAGTAGAGATAAACAACGAATTTATTTTACTCAATGTGAAAACAAAGGACGTGTAGAAATTACGTGTACACTTTGTTATAAAGAAAAAGATAAGAAGAGAAAAAATAGTTGGAAAAAGAAAACCATCCAACTTCCTAAAAGCATTAATCAAAAAGGTTTTACAGCCACTCATCCAGCCATTGGTTTTGATAAAAAATCTGGCAAAGAACTTTTATATTTTGTTTCGAATCGGCCTGGAGGAAAAGGTGGTTTGGATATTTGGGTAAGTGAGATTAATGGAAAAAAATTCTCTGATCCTAAAAATGTAGAAAGTATCAATACTAAGAAAAATGATTTGACCCCATTCTTTCACGAGCCTTCACAAACTTTATACTTTAGCTCAGATGGTTACAAAGGTTTGGGAGGATTTGATATTTACAAAAGTAAAAATGCGGAAAATGAATGGACGGAAGCAGAACATTTAGGTTATCCAACGAATAGTAGTTACAATGATATTTACTACACATTAGCCGCAGATACTTCCTCTGCCTTTTTTGCCAGTAATCGAGTTGGCTCAATGTACTTGAATAAAGAAAATAAAACTTGTTGCAATGATATTTATAAAATAAAATTTCCAAAAGAGGTCATGACGGATGAGCCACCACCGATTGATTCTTTGCTTATTGTAGAGGAACCACCAAAGCCAATTGATCCTCGCGAACCTGAATTGCCTCAGGTTCCAACCACCTTGGAAGATTTTTTACCATTGGCATTGTATTATGATAATGATGAGCCAGACAAACGAACTCGAAGACCGACTACCAAGAAATCATATGAAGAATCTTATCTTCCATACATCAGTCGTAAGTTTGAGTTTATTGATGAATATACCGAGCCATTGGCAGAAGAGGATAAATTTCAAGCAGAAAATGAACTGATAAATTTCTTTGATAATAATGTCCAAAAGGGTTACGATCACCTATTTTTGTTTTCTAATATTTTATTAAAAAGATTAAATGATGGGGATCAGGTGGAAATTTTCTTAAAAGGATTTACTAGTCCTAGAGCCAAAACAGATTACAATTTATATTTATCAAAAAGAAGAATATCCTGTGTGAGAAATCATTTCAAAACCTACGCTAATGGAATTTTTCAATCATATTTAAAATCTGGTCAATTAATTATCTCCGAAAAACCATTCGGAGAAACAACTGCTTCTCAAGGAATTAGTGATGACTTGGATGATCAACGAAATTCAATTTATAGTGTCGAAGCTTCTGTAGAAAGAAGGGTTGAGATTGTTGAAATTAAGCGGAGGTCTAATTGATGCTAATATAGAAGTTGTGTAAAAGAGATTAAACCCGATTTTTGAAATTCAAAAATCGGATTTAATTTTAATCATTTAAGAAAGAACCCCAGCAAAAACTCCCTCAAATAAAATACCTCGGAAAATATTTTACCCTTTTTTTACTAAAAAGAGTTCACCTTTTTTCCTCCTCAGATTATAATTCTATTAGGTCAAAACTACACACACCCTTCCTCGGAATTTTAACAAAATAAACATTATAATTTTTAATAATATTTAATTTTAGAATGTCTATTTTTGTCCCATAATTCAAAAAGAAAACTCCTCTTAAGCTCGACTTAGATTTAAATCTTTCTAGGTCAAATTAATACATTTTCAAGTATCTAATTTTATAATTAATTGATAATCAGCTTTTTATCAATACTTTACTGATGGTGAAGTGAATTATTAATAAACCCTATTCTGAAAAAATTCTAAATCTTAAAGCAAAATGAATTATTTACTTTGGAAAACCTTATTCCATAAGCTGTCACAAAATCTTTTTTTTCCAAGTCCAACTTGCCTGCTTTTCAAATATTTTCGGATGGTTAAAGATTCACTCATCCCCCACGGGTATAAGTTTATTAAAAGGCAAAATATATTAATGCAAAAGCACACCCTGCATATTTTCCTTTTGTAAGAAAATGAGTAGAGAGTTAATCCCCAGTCATATCCGAAATAAATCTATTTATTATTAAATCTTTATAAACCTTAAATTGAGATGTCAATAACTCGACTTTTGTTGTTGGGCTTTTTTGTTTGCTTTGGAGCTATTTCTTCTACCGCACAAATTACCGTAAACTTCACCTCAGATCAAACAGAAGGGTGTGGTTCCGTTCAAGTGAACTTTTGTGATAATTCATCGTCGACCGCAGGAAGCATAGTTTCTTGGTCTTGGAATCTAGGTGGCGTTAATTCTAGTAACGAATGTCAAGGACGAATTTTTGGATCGCCAGGAAGTTATGAAATTTGCTTAACTGTAACTGATAGTGAGGGCAATACAGGAACGCTTTGTGAACCTAACTATATTACAGTTTACCCGTTGCCATCTCCTGATTTTGAATCCCCTGAACCTGATGGTTGTATCCCACATGGAGCGACATTTAATTACTCAGGTAGTTCTACCAATATTACAGAATTTATTTGGGGAGTGGGGGGATCAGCTGGTGTAATTATCAATGATGGAAGTTCCTCACCAAATGCAGCAAGTACCTACACTATTGCTGATCAATATAATATTAGTTTAACTGTAACCGATGAAAACGGGTGTGTCAATTTTATTACAAAAGATAATTTTATCACCACTTATGAACCTACGGTGGTAGATGTTCATGCAGTAGAAACATTTAAATGTGAACCTCCATTTTCGGTAGAATTTGTTAATGATAATGTTCAGCCCAATATGACTTATACTTGGAATTTTGGGAATGGAATAAATTTCGTTGGAGTGACACCTCCCCCAGTTTTATATTCAAATGAAGGTGCTTATACGGTTACGGTAATTGGAGAAAATGCAGATACCGATTGTAGAGATACTTTGGTCTTAGAAAATTATATCAATATCGGTTACGTAATAGATTTTACTTTCACACCCGAAGTTGGATGTGAGGACTTAACAGTTACATTTACCGATGGGTCTGCGGAATCAGCAGATAATGTCACTTGGGATTTCGGAGATGGGTCTGCCCCATCAAGTAGTCCTTCCCCGACTCATGTTTACCAAAATTCAGGATTTTATACTGTTACCCTAACAAGAGATATTGGAGGATGTATCACTACTTATTCTACCACAACCGAGATTGAAGTTTTCGCCTTGCCGGATGTAGCCTATAATAATGATAATACTTTGGGTTGTTCCGTTCCTCATTCAGTTAATTTTACGGGAACTTCAGCTGATGCCGTTGGCTGGTCTTGGGACTTTGGTGATGGTACAACAAGTAATCAACAAAATCCAAATCACGTATATACTGATTTTGGAATTTATAATGTGACCTTGACTGTTACTAATGCGAATGGTTGTGAAAATATTATTTCAACTACCAATATTGAATTAGTAGAAACAGAAGCCTCGATAGTAAATAATCAATTCTCAGGATGTACTCCTTTGAATATTAATTTGGCTGATAACTCAACAACTGTTTTACCTATTACTAATTGGCTTTGGGAAATAAATACTCCTTCTGGTCTAATCACCTCAACAGATCCAACGCCTAATTTCATGATTTCAGATACTGGATGCTTTGATATTGTTTTGACGGTAACCAATACTTTAGGATGTTCTGATACACAAACTTTTGTGGAAGCTGTTTGTGTAGGTGACGACCCGCTAGTAAATTTCGAGGGCGTTCCTACCGTAGCTTGTGTTGATGAGGTAGTTAATTTTACAGATTTATCTTCGCCATTTGTGGATATCTGGTTTTGGGATTTCGGAAATGGGCAAAATAATGGAACCCAAAATCCATCAACTAGTTATGCTGATACCGGGTTTTATGACGTAACCTTATTGGTATCGGATAAGGGATGTACTGACCAAATTACTTTGACAAATTATATAGAGGTGACTGCTCCTAAGGCAGTTTTTAATATTATTCAAAATTGTGAAAATTCTTTATTCATTGAATCTACCAATACCTCAATTGGGGCTGATTCTTATTTTTGGGATTTTGGAGTAGCTGGAGTTGATGGTGATACTTCGAATTTATTTGAACCTATTTTCACTTATCCTGATACTGGTACCTACATAATTACTTTGACCACTCAAAACTTCACCACTAATTGTACTCACTCGACTACTCGAACTTTATATATTCATGATCCACTTTCAGCCTTTACGGTTTCAGCAACGGAAGGCTGTGCACCCATGACGATCACAGCAATCAATAGCTCTGTTCATGCTCAACAATATGAGTGGTCAGGAGCGGGGATTAATTTTTCCAACGCCACTATTGCTAACACAAATATTACGATGCCCACCGCGGGCATTTACAATGATTTGCAATTAATCGTAACAGACATTAATGGATGTAAAGATACCACTCAATTTAATGAAACTATTTATGCAAATGGAGTTACCGTAGATTTTGATCCCAAAACGATTGGAGGTTGCCAACCTTTCGAGGTTACTTTTACAGAAAATGCTTCTAATCTTTTTGCGAATAATGTTCAATGGGACTGGATTTTTGGAAATAACCTCGGCACAGGAATAGGACAAACCTCCACTTACACTTTCGAAAATTTAGGACAACAACAAGTTACCTTAACTGTAACAGATGATTGGGGTTGTGTGGGTAATTTAGTTGTCCCTAATGCCGTGGAAGTTACTAGACCGATTGCAGACTTTGATGCAGATACTTTGAGCTGTACTAATTTTCCAATAATTTTTACCAATAATTCTTCAGCTTTAAATCCGACTTATAGTTGGGATTTCGGAGATGGTAATTTTTCCACCGAGGCAAATCCGAGTCATGTATTCATAACTGAAGGAAACTACAATCCATGTTTAACGGTAACAGATATTTATGGATGTGTGGATACCTTTTGTTTGGAATATGATATTGTCATTGCAGATCCAGGGGCAAATTTTTCACTAGACACCAGTTATGCCTCTTGTCCTCCTTTGGTGGTAAATTTCCAAAATACTTCTATCAATGCTACCACTTTCCAATGGGATTTTGGTGATGGAAGTGGATTATCTAATTTGGAAAATCCTGCTCACGTTTACACCGTCCCAGGAATTTACAATGTTACTTTAATTGCCAATTCCAATGAGAACTGTGCAGATACTTTTATGATTGAAAACTTAATTGTGTTAGATGGACCACTTGGCAATTTTCATTACGAAATAGATACCAGTTGTGCTCCAATGAAAGTTACTTTCTTTGCAGAATCGCAGGGAGAATTTATGTACCTCTGGGACTTTGGTGATGGCTCACCCTTAGATACGGTCACGAGTGCGAGTACAGATACAACTATTTATTATTATCTAGGAGGAACCTATATTCCAAAATTAGCCATCATTGATCAGATTGGTTGTGAGCGTATTTTAGAATCTCCAACAAGTATTTTTGTTCCAATTTTAGATTTAGGATTTCAAGGGACAGATACTGTACTTTGTGATTTTAATAATCCAATAACCTTTTTAAATTTAGTTAACTCAACAGGTCCAATTGATAGTTTGCAATGGCAATTCCAAGGTGGACTGCCTGCTGTTAGTGATGAGTTTGAACCAACCGTAACTTTTGATCAGCCAGGCTTATATGATGTAACTTTGACCGCCCATAATGCATACTGCTCGGATACACTATTAGTGAATGATTATATCAGAATTGGAGATGTTCCAGATGCCAATTTTTCGATGTCAGATGTCTTGGGGTGTGAACCTTTTGAAGTTACCTTCTCAGATTTGACCAATGTCATTAATGGAAATGTCGAACAATGGCATTGGAAATTTGGAGATGGCTTTGAATCATTTTTAGAGCAACCTACTCATACTTATATAGATGGCACAAGTTTCGATGCCCAATTAATTGTAACTACTGATGTTGGTTGCGTTGACAGCATTTCTCAAAATATAACTGTACTGCTTCAACCAGATGTAATCGTTACAGGAGATCAAGAAATATGTATTGGTGAAGTTACCCAGCTCCTTGCAACGATCACAAGTGATCCAACTGGCGTTACTTATTTTTGGGAAAATGATCCAACTCTCAGTTGTACTAATTGTTTGAACCCGGTGGCTAATCCAATTGATACCACCATTTATACTTTTGTTGCGATTAGTAACGAAGGTTGTGAAACGAGAGTGGATATTCAAGTTGATGTTCGACCAGTTTATGCTCCAGTTGTTGAAATCTCGAATGATACCCTGATCTGTGCTAATGATGTAGTCCAACTCTATGTTGATGGTGGAGATGATATATTTTCATACATCTGGGATGTTAATCAGGCCGGTTTGACTTGTTATGATAACTGCCTAAATCCAATTGCCTCGCCGGAAGTTTCAACCACTTATTCAGTTACGGTTACCAATAATTTTAACTGTTCTAGCATTGGTTCAGTAACTGTTGATGTACTTGACCAAAATCAAATTTTTGCCAGTCCAGATCGAACAATTTGCCTAGGGGATACTGCTCAATTACATATTAATACTGGCAACAATCCCATTTGGTTAGTATCCAATGGCTTGGATTGCTCTACTTGTTTTGATGCAATAGCTAGTCCAAGTGAAACAACCGATTTTGTGGCTCAAGTAACTACGGATGAAGGTTGTAAAATCATTGATACCGTTCGTGTAAATGTACTAACTCAACAAGATCTTTTTGTTGGGGAAACCGCAACAGTTTGTCGTGGTGAGTCGATTTTATTAAATGCCGAATTCCTTTATCCTTTTGGAAATATAAATCCACTTTTCAGTTGGACTCCAGCAGGAAGCTTAGACGATCCACTTATTCTTAATCCTGAGGCAATGCCTTCACAATCAACAACTTACACTTTGTCAATTGCCGCTGATAAATGTACTTTAAGTGATTCTTTAAGAGTAAATGTGGTGGACAAAACTGAAATTGAAGCCATAGGTACAAATGTATGTTTAGGAGATACTGCACAACTGGATGTTATTGGAAATGCAGATCAATTTGAGTGGATTCCGGCAGAAGGTTTGTCTGACCCGACCATCGCAAATCCTACAGCAATTCCAACTAACGATATTACCTACACGGTGATTGCGACTCTGTCAAGTTGTACACCTGACACTTCGGAAGCATTGATTCAAGTAGATGAATTACCTGATGTCTTTTTACCGAATGTCTATAGCTTTTTTGAAGGAGAAACCGTTCCTCTAAATATTGAAGGAGCAACTTCAAACTATTCCTATGATTGGTTTCCCACAACTGGATTAAGTTGTACTGACTGTCCAAATCCAACCGCTAATCTTGACGAAAATATAGTTTACTACGTTACCGTTACTGACATTTTCACCGGTTGCGAAAAAACTATAAATACCAATGTTCAGTTAATCAATTTTTGTTCAGAGGATTTAATTGGAGTACCAAATGTATTCACTCCAAATGGAGATGGAGAAAACGACGAACTTGAAATAAAATACTCTTCAGCGCTCATTATTGAAAATTATAAATTACAAATTTTCGATCGATGGGGAGGCTTACTTTTCCAATCTAATGATATCAATGAAAGGTGGGATGGAAAATCTAATGGAAGAAAGGTGCCAACTGGAGTAGTTATTTACTTCTTGGAATTTCCATGTCATATTGATGGTAGTACAATTCAGAAGAAAGGAGATATTACAATTTATCGGCAAGAATAGTTGAAATGAATTACGAGCCACGATAGTTTATATTTTATTTATCGTGGTTCGTAATTCATCAATCGAAGTGTACGTAATTATTTTAATCTAATAATTTTGCCATCTCTAATTGTCCTTTCAGCATTGCATTTGTTGCAGCTGTATTACCTTTAGCATCTTTGACTGTCTTATCCGCATTAGCTTGTAACAATAATTTTACAATTTCTTTTTGTCCAAACATGGCTGCATAAATTAAAGCAGTTTCTCCACTAAGATTAACAATATTTACATCTGCACCATTAGCAATTAAAGCTTTAACTATATCTAGGTAACCCTTAAAACAAACTCCCATCAAGGCAGTATTTCCAGCAGCATCTACCTCATTAATATTTGCTCCTTGATCCAGAAGGTATTGCGTTAATTCCAAATGATTGCTATAACCTGCCAAAACCAGAGGCGTAAATCCTCTCTCATTCTTCTGATGAATAATATTTTTATCAGCCTTTACTGCGGTTTTGATTTGTTTTAAATCACCTTCTCTGATTAATTGAAAAAAATCCATTTTACAAGTTTATAGTTTGTGATTAATATTTCGAAATATTGAAATTGTAAAAAAAACAAATGTAACAATCGTAATAATATAAACCAAACTGATTAATTTTATGTTTTCATAGACAAAATCTATTTATATGAATTTCCAGCAATTAGAATATATCATTGAAGTCGAACGCACCAGACATTTTGCCGAAGCAGCTAAAAAATGTTTTGTGACTCAACCCACTTTGAGCATGATGATCAAAAAACTAGAGCAAGAATTGGGCGTAATGATTTTTGATAGAAAACAAAAACCAATCGCCCCAACTACGCAAGGCAAAAGAATAATTGAGCATGCAAAAACTATTTTAAAACAGAAAAATCTGCTACTCGAAACTGTTCAACAAGAAAAGGAAACCATCACAGGTGATCTTCGACTTGGAATCATACCCACCATTGCACCTTATCTAATTCCTCTTTTTATCAATACGTTTACGACCAAATACCCAAAAGTCAACATCATCGCAGAAGAAATAAATACTTCTCTAATTATTGAGAAACTTAAAAATGGACATCTAGATATTGGTATTTTAGCTACTCCGCTAGAGGAAATAAATATTGAAGAAATACCTCTTTTTTATGAAGAATTTTTTCTCTATGGCTCTACTGATTTTGAGAAGGAATTTATCTTACCTGAGGATATTAATTTAAACCAATTATTACTTTTGGAGGAGGGACATTGCCTTCGTTCGCAGGTTTTAAATCTTTGCCATTTAAAAGAAAAACTCAAATCTAATTTCTCCTATAAATCTGGAAGTTTGGAAACGCTGAAAAGGCTCGTCGAAAAAAATCAAGGCATCACCATCCTCCCAGAATTGGCCATCAAAGGAATTGACAAAAAACGGATTATTAAATTTAAACACCCTCGACCAGTTCGAGAAGTAAGCCTAGTCATTCATAGATCTTTTATCAAAAAGAAAATGTTAGATACCCTTTTTGAAGAAATCAGAAATGCTTTACCCAAAAAATTAAAAGAGAACTCAAAGAAATTTGTAGTAAAAATTTAATCAATCCCTCTTTGT
>CAYGRM010000162.1:0-14205 GCA_964352225.1 uncultured Saprospiraceae bacterium
CTTTTTTAGATTCATTTAAATCAATGAAAGAAAAATCTCCATTGAAAGGAAACCCAAAACTCCCCTTTAGGGGTCGGGGGTTTTACTGTCTCCTTCTCGGGATCAACGTCGTAGGATACGCCACTAAACTCTCATGCCCATCTTTTCCCACAGCGACAACTCCAAACAAAAAATTATCAATCACCACATTTTTCAAAGTAGCCTCTGTAACTTTTCCTACAAATTTTGAATATTGCCATTGCGGAGAAGTTGTATCTCTCCAATAAATCTTATACCCAGCCACATCCTTATCTTTTACTTCTGTCCATTGCAAAGTTGTAGAAGGTTGCACCGCACCACCAATCATCACTCCTTCAGGTGCTGGCGGAGCCCAAGCCAAAGCGGCTAAATTAATGGCATTCACCGCAGTTAACTTTGAAGCATATTCAAAGTTGACATGCTCGATGACATCGCCATATTTTATTCCATCTTCTTCTCGAATATCTTGATGTTGTTGGGTATAATTTTCATGAGTTTCCATGATTCGAATTCCTGCAAATCCTTCATCATTAAATGGACGATGATGTCCACCACGTCCAAATCGATCGAGTCGATAAATCATTGTGGGATTCATCATAGGCATGTAAGTTGTCGTCATTCGATGGACATAGCGAGCTAATTGTCGAGATGGTCCATCCACTTCGCCTCCGTAGAATCGATGCCAAATTCTTTTTTGCTCATCAAGATCCACAGGCGTGGGTTCTGAGAAAATTCGAAAACTTCGATTATCAATCACTCCGTCAATTCCTTTGATATTTCCAATCATATCATTATTCAGAATTCCGATAATATCCCATTTTTTTTCCTTCGCTACTTTTGCCATATGCTTGCCGCCAAAGAGTCCTTGCTCTTCTCCAGACAAACCCGTGTAGATGATACTGTTTTTAAATTTATACTTAGTCAAAAGTCGAGCTGCCTCAATAGTTCCTGCCATTCCTGAAGCATTATCATTAGCACCAGGTGAATCATCTTTTCCATTCAAAGGGTCAGAAATTCGAGAATCAATATCGCCAGACATGATAATGTATCGATTTGGGTGATCCAATCCTCTTTGAATCGCAACTACATTGACGACCCAAGTATCTTTGTCAAATCTTCGATTGCCTTCTGCAGGCACAAGTGATCTTTGATAAAAAACTTCCAAGCAATCACCACAGTCTTTCGAAATTTTATCGAATTCTGCTTTGATCCAACGACGGGCTGCACCGATGCCGCGAGTTTGCGAAACCGTATCAGACAATGTATGTCGAGTTCCAAAATTGGCTAGGGTACGAATATCTTTTTCGATTCGTTCCGCAGAGGAATTTTCAATGATATCGTAAATTCTGACATCGGTTTGTGATTGTACAAAAAGAGGAAAGAGTAACATTAAAAATAATGTTATCAATAGGTTGGTTGATTGTTTTCTCATTTAATTAAACTTTTATAAAAAATCGATTGAATTTAGTCAAAATACTTTTAAAGGTTGAACATTTCCTTTCTAAATGTGTAATTTAATTTTTTTTAATATGTTGTCTAACAAGTAGTTGAATACAAATGTTTTGGCATCGAAAAATTAATAAATGGGTATCCTGAAAAAAATAAAATCCGGAATCACTAAAGCGAAAAAGAGTGCAGATAAAATAGGTCATTGGGTTGGTTTTGCGCAGCAAGTGAGACCAAGTAAAGATTTTAATGAGAATAAATTGCCTTCTCCTCCCAATTATTCGAGTAAAAAAAGTTGGGCAGCACATCCAGAAATAGATGATAAGTCAAGTTTTGTTCCTCTTGGATTGGAAAAGACCAAAGTGGAAGATTTAAAAGCCGATGTTTTCTTTATTCATCCAACCACCTATTTTGGAAATAAAAATTGGAATGCTTCCTTGAGCCATCCTGTAGCAAATACAATTGTGGATGAAATCATCATGTCGGGGCAAGCCTCTGTGTTTAATTCTTGTTGTCGAATTTTTGCTCCTCGATATCGGCAAGCTACTTTTCATTCTTTTTTGACTTCTAGAGATAGTGGGGTGAAAGCACTTGATGTTGCCTATTCGGATGTGGCTCGTGCATTTGATTTTTTTATCAATCATCTAAATGATGGACGACCATTTTTTATTGCAAGTCACAGCCAAGGGACTGTTCATGCAATGAGATTATTGGAAGATAAAATTGATAATACTGATCTAGTCAAAAGAATGGTGGCTGCCTATACAATTGGGTTTGAATTTCCTAGAGTCAAATTTGAAGAAGATTTAAAAAATATCAAACCAAGTCAGAATGCCACCGATACTCAATGTGTGATTGCTTATGATACTTATATCGAAGGTGGGCGACCGTTGACTATTCTTGATCGAACTAAACTTCCTTTTGCTCACCGAGATCCTGAGACAGGTAAAAAAGATGGAACTTGGGAATGGAAGAGTCGCTCCAAATTTGTAACATTTTCAACTAATCCAATTTCATGGAAATCAGATAATGAATTAGCGGATGCTTCTCAACATCTGGGAGCCGTCAATAATGAATATTCAGAAAGTAATTTCAAATTGGAATCTTTGCTCGATAAAGAAATTGCTGAAATTAAAACGGCAAGATTGTCCTCTGTTTATGAAAATGAAGTTTCAGCAAGATGTGGAGAAGATGGAATTTTATATATTTCAAAACCGGTGCATCGGCAATTTAGAATGATGTTGTTGCCAGGTGGTAATTATCATAATTATGATTACTCGTTGTTTTATATGAATTTGAGAGAGAATGCGAAAGCAAGGTTAGAGGCTTTCTTAGAAAAACATGAATAAATGGGAGCAGTACTACGTGCTTTAATCTTTTATAGGAAGATTATTTTTCTTACAAACAGGGACAGCCCGCTGGGCTTTTTTCGTCAAAGTCCACTAGGACTGTCCCCGTTATCAGCAACTCTTCCTCTTTTAAAAATGCGAGATGATTCATTTTTAAACACATCGATGCAAGGCATGTGAATTTTTCTATAAATAATTAATTCAATGTGTTCATTCTAAATAGAACTGTATAGCTAGCCGTAAAACGTCAAACGTTCAACGTCAAACGTTCAAATTATTTCTTTCTTAAAAACCATATCCAACTGTAAAGTTACTTTCCACCTGTGCAGGATCTAGATCTATATCCAAGGAAGCAGACAAGGCGATAGATATGCCTATTGACCATTTATCTTTGACAAGTGTGCTCACCCCCAGTCCTGCACTTATAGAAAAGAAACTAACCTCTGCCCCTCTGTCATTATCAAACGGGTATCCTAAAGGGATTAATTCATTCTTTGATCTTAATTGATTATAGGAAAAACCTGAAGTGAGAAAGAAACCCTTAAAAACTTGTTTAGGGTAAAATTTCACATTTGGATTGACAAAAATACGACGATACAAGTTGCTAGTTCCATAATTAAATGTTCCACCGATGGAAAACCTTTCATTTATTTTAGCTTCTGTTCCAATACCATAAGCAATTGGTGTTTCAAAATCGTCGACATAAGAATAGGCAAAATTTCCAAGGATAAAAATTTCGGGAGAAGGATTAGTATCCTTCTGAGTAAATCCAAAGTTAGAGCAAAGTAAAAGTAGGAAAAGGGGAATTAGGTTTTTCATAAGATAATTTTTTGATAGAAAAATGTATTTAATTTTATTTCAAAAGGTCATTAATTTAATTGTAAACTATAGCTACAACCTCAACAATAATTCTCAAGTTTTTTAAGTCATTGTTATTTTCAATTCCAAGATAGATCGTCTCCTGATCTATATCTTCTGTGCTTAGATAGCCTGCTCGAGATTTATTATTGATAAACTTCTCTTGGTAATAGTAAGATCCGCAATTATTGAATGCCTGAATATTCTCATTGCCATTGATTAAGTATAAATTAAAACTTTGATTGGTGCCGTCAGGTTTTATGTAATCCACAATCTTGGTTGGTTCATATTTTTTAGATAAAAAATCCACCTCTTTTAAAAGTGTTTTTTGAGGAGACTTAAAGTTTGATTTTTTAACTGTTCTAACGGAGTAGATGATACCTTTTGAATTTTCAGGTAATTCGATAGGGATAAATTCTTTGTTATTACATTCCCATTTTTTCAAGGTAGATTTAATATGAATACTTTTTGGTTCGTCTTCAAATACCTCTATGAATGAAGGGACTGATTCAGTATTTAGCGTGTAGGAACAAATTAAGAAACAGAGTGAAGTAATGAAATTCATGATTAATTGTTTTGTTGATGAATGATTTACAACAAGACAATTCGGTTTTATTTTTCCCCTATGCAGAATAAAAAAATGAAATTTTTTAAATTTTATTGGGAACTGTTAAGATAAATGACTTAAGTTTAAATATTAATAATATTCAAAAAACAAAAGATATGAATACTAAAAAAATTCTCTTTCTCTTTCTTATTTCAACAATTGCATTTTTGAGTACTGCAAAAAAGATGATGATAGTTCTGATTCGGATTCTTTTTACCAACAAATTTCAGATGAAACATTGAAGTGGATCCAAAGCTATGAGGCAGAGGATCAAGAAATTGTGTACGTCAATGCATCAAATGATACCACTAGATTAACTGTGAATTATATAAGTGATTTGGGAACGCCTACCTATATTGATTGCACTCGCGAAAACGAAACTGTTCAATGTGATTATAAAACTGTAAGTATTAATTTCCCTGATGAATTTGATCCTCCAAATAAAAAGATGAATTTGACGATAGCACTCATTGCTAATTATGATGTCCGAATTATGCCTACATCAGGCGGACTAGTTTTATCTGCAGGAAGATTAAATGATGAAACTAAGGAAGTCAAAACAGAAAGTGAAACACACTTCCAAACTTCCTATTCAGCTAATTATGATTTTTTAGGAAATACTTACGAAGTTGTTATTATCAATACTTTAACTACAGAGAACTTACCTACGGGCGGTTCAGTTCCACCTAAGAGTATGGTATTTGCCAAAGAAGGAGGTATTTTGACTTGGGATGATTATGATGGGGTGACGTGGAATTTGGTTCAGTAGATTTTCTTTGAAAAAAAGGTTGAAGAAAATTTCTACATAATTTTCTTCAACCATTCTTCTATTTTATTTCTTTTGGAAAACTAAAAATGCCTCTTTAAATTTTTCAAAATTAGTTTTTGCATTTTCTCCAATTAACATAAGTTCTATTTTTGGATTAAATCGTCCCAGTCTTCCAGACATGAATTCTCGCCATAAAAAGTTTTCCATCAAAGCATTTTTTCCATCACTTTTAATCGTCATGATTGATTCACCTTTGTTCTTTTTATTAAAAGTAAAATCAATCGTGTCAGTCAAATCGATCAAAACAAATCCTCGATATGAATTAGTAGTTTGTCCAGCTTCCAATGTATCTAAAGAATGTCTTTGAGCCACATCAAAAAGAATTAAAAAATCCTCAACAGATTGCTCCTGTTGTTTCCCCCATTCGTCTAGACGATTTTGTGCCCACCCTTTTTTCATTTCGAAATAAAAAGTCTCTTCATCTTCTGGTGTGTTTTTATCTCTTTTTGCAAATTCATCTGAATGATCTGTACAATGATTTTGAGAGGAATGATAAATACAAAAACCGATGTCGTGAGCAGCATTTTTTAAAAGAATAAAAGAAGAATCTTGCGTTGCTAATTTTTCATTTTGACAAAAAGAAAAATTAGAAAGAAAAAGCGAAAAGAAAATGATAAGATTGATTTTCATAAAAGTGTTTTTGAAAGAACGTACGATAAAGTTTTTAATTTTCATTTTATCTGATTTTATTTTGATGCAAAAATCCTCCTCACCCTCTCTAAAATTTCTTATTATTGACCCAAGAATTTTCAAAGAAAAAAATACGAATGAAAGATTTAAAAAATAAGATTGTTTGGATAACGGGTGCATCTGATGGAATAGGAAAAGAAATGGCTATTCAAATGGCAAAAGAAGGAGCAAAAATTATTTTGACTGCAAGGAATGTAGAAAAATTAAATGCGGTAAAAGATAGTTTGGATGGAGACGGTCATTTGATTTATCCGATGGATTTGTTGGATGCAGATGCAATTCCAAATGGAGCAAAAGAAGTATTGACAAAAGTCGGCGCAGTCGATATTTTAGTAAACAATGCAGGCGTATCTCAAAGATCGTTAGCCAAAGATACTTTGATAGAAGTGGATCGGAAAATAATGGAATTAGATCATTTTGCAGTAGTGGCTTTAACCAAAGCAGTACTACCAAAAATGATAGAAAGAAAGAGTGGATTGATAGTGACCATAAGTAGTGTCGCTGGAAAAATGGGTGTTCCCATGAGAACTGCGTACTGTGCTGCGAAACACGCCGTGATTGGTTTTATGGATGCCTTGAGGGCGGAAGTTCATGCAGATAATATCAAGGTCATGATGGTGACCCCTGGTTCTGTCAAGACCAATATTTCTATCAATGCATTAGAAGGTGATGGTAAAAAACATAATGTAACGGATCCTTTGATTGCAAATGGAATTCCGGTTGAAGTATGTGTAAAAAAAATAATCAGAGGCATCAAAAATAATACTCCAGAACTTTTAATTGCAGATGGTAAAGCTTCTCTTGCAGTTTATTTGAGACGTTTTTTTCCTCGCCTTTTATTTAAAATGATGACCAAGTTGCAAACAACCTAGGTCATTCTTAAACTACTTTATCAAGTTTAGATTTTATTCTGGAGACTTTTGTAAACAGGATTCAGTACGATAAAGTATATTCATTTTTTCAATAAATAAATAAATAAAATGACCAATTTAGAAATTACAAATCTATTCTCAGTAAAAGGTAAAACGGTTTTGATCACAGGTGGTTCGAGAGGAATCGGATTGATGATGGCATCTACTTTTGTAAAAAATGGAGCCAAGGTTTATATCTCTTCTCGTAACGCTGAGGTGTGCCAAGCAGTCGAAGCAGAGTTGAGCAAAGTAGGAGATTGCATTGCGATACCAGCCGATCTTTCCACTACGGAAGGACAACAAAAACTAGTTGCAGAAATCAAAGCAAAAGAAGATTCTTTAGACGTTTTAATTAATAATGCGGGTGCCAACTGGAGTGCTCCTTTCTCTGAATATCCTGAGAAAGGATATGACAAAGTGATGGAAATCAATATGAAACCGATCTTCTTTTTGACCCAAATGTTGTTGCCTTTATTGGAAAAATCAGCAAGTCTGGAATCACCTGCGAGAGTAATAAATATTGGTTCGATTGATGGTCTAAGAGTTTCGCAAATTGATAATTCCGCTTATGGAATGAGTAAAGCAGCTGTGCACCATTTGACCAAAATATTAGCTATCAAATTTGCAGGGAAAGGCATTACAGTCAATGCAATAGCACCTGGCCCATTTCCAAGTAAAATGACAAAAACTATGTTGGATCAAGCGCAGGCAATGGTTGAAGGAGTCAACCCCATGAAGCGAATTGGTAGAGCTGGTGACATGGGAGGTATTGCCGTATTTTTGGCTTCCGATGCAGGATCTTATTTGAATGGTGCAATTATTCCAGTTGATGGAGGAATGCATTTGATGTCGGCGATGTAGATTATAATCAATTAATAATGAAAAAACTGCTCTTGCTGGAAATAAGTAGGAGCAGTTTTTTTATTTTTAAGCTCAATATTAAATGAAGGATGAAAATACATATGAAAAAACTGGCGATCAATTCCAATCCTGAAGTCGAAGAGAAGTTTAAAAGCTATCCTCCAAATGTGCGCAAGAAACTCAAGGTACTTCGAAAACTCATTCTTGAAACTGCCAAAGAAATTGAAGACATCCAAGAATTGGAAGAGGCTTTAAAGTGGGGTGAACCTAGCTATTTGGTTAAAAAAGGAAGTACGATTCGAATGGATTGGAAGGCAAGAAATCCAAATCAATATGCGATGTATTTTAGTTGTACGACTCGACTTGTTCCTACTTTTCAATTGCTTTTTAAAAATCAATTAAAGTTTGAAGGGAAACGAGCGATTGTTTTTGACCTCGATGAAATGCCCAATGAGGAACTAATAAAATATTGCATCACCTTAGCCTTGACCTATCATAAAGTGAAACACTTGCCCATGTTGGGTGCTTAATTTTTCGGAGAATCTAAATCTACTTTTTATTAAGTTTAGTAGAATCATTTTTATTCTAAGTATGATTAGAATCTAACTAAACCAAAATATATAACATCGTGGAAGTACGAATTTCATATCTCATCTTGGCAGTTTTAGTTGGATTGATTGTTCCGATTTATTCGATGTTGGGAAATGGTGAAAAGATCAAGGAATTAATTTTAGAATCACCAGAACTGAAAATAAGCATGTATGTGCAATCCATTATTTTTCAATGGATCCTGGTTGGGTTAATTTTGTTGAGCTTATTTTATAATGGGGATAGTTTGGATAAAGTTGGATTAGATTTTTTGGATCAACCATTGATGATTTTAGGGTTGTTTGGGGGTGGATTATTGAGCCTTTGGATTTTTGATAATTATGATATTCCTAAACTTAATTTAGAAAAATTTAGGAAAAAAAATAAAGATCTCCTGTATTTATTTCCCACTAATCAAAAAGAACATAACTGGACAGTAGCTATATCTTTTACGGCGGGAATTTGTGAAGAGATCATTTTTCGAGGATTTACTTTTTGGCAGTTGTCGCAATTCCTTCCGATCACTCCTTCGATCTTAATTGTTAACTTACTTTTTGCACTTTCTCATTTTGCGACAAAAATGAAAAATATGGTGTTTGCTTTTCTGTTTGGAATCTTTTGGTCGATCACCTTTATTTATACCGGTTCACTTTGGTTGGCGATGTTGATGCATATTATTATTGATCTTTATTCTTTGACGAGAGGGAAGAAGTATTTTGAAAAAATTAAAGCAGATCATAGAGATATTTAAATCTTAAAAAAATGCATCTTTACATATTACCTAATACCACTCTGGTTAAAAAAAAATCCCCCATGCATCGAATTATATTTATTTTGTTAGTCTCTGTAACAATGACTTTACAAAGTCAGGCGCAAGAATTTTCCAAACAAGTTCAACGATTTATAACTATTCAAAATGAAGTAACTGCGATCACAAATGTCACGGTGATAGATGGAACGGGGAGTGCTGCCAAAAGTAATCAAACCATTATTTTAAAAAGTAATTTAATCGAAAATATTGGAAATACTTCTGATATAAAAATTCCTGAAAATGCAAAAGTCATTGATGGAAGTGGAAAAACTATTATTCCAGGATTAGTCATGTTGCATGAACATATGTTTTACACCAAGCCATTTGAGAATTGGTTTAGCGTAGGACAAATGACATTCACGTTTCCAAGACTTTATTTGGCAGGAGGTGTTACTACTATGCGGACAGCAGGAAGTATTCAACCACAAACAGATTTGAATGTAAAAAAATGGATTACGGAGGGCAAAATGACCGGTCCCAAAATGAATATAACTGGGCCATTTATAGAACGAGAAGGACCTCGTGTTCCTGAATTGGGCTTTCTTGGAAATAAAGATGAAGTAGCTAAAATTGTAAATTTTTGGGCAGACAAAGGAGTGACTTCATTCAAAGTGTATAATAATATTACCAAAGAAGATTTAGAAATTTGCGTGAGAGAAGCTCATCAAAGAGGATTAAAAGTCACGGGACATTTATGTTCGATCACTTATGAAGAGGCGTCCAATATTGGCATTGATAATCTCGAACATGGTTTCATGGCATCGAGTGATTTTGATAAGGAAAAAATAGAAAATGTATGTGATCCATTTGCTGCAAGAACAAGTTTGTATCAGGCTGCAAAGGATGGAAAAGAAATTAGTGACTTAATTGATTTATTGATAAAAAATAAAACAGTCATTACTTCAACGCCAAATGTTTTTGAACCTTATACCAAACATGAAATTGTTCCTGGTGGAGGATTTGATGCACTTGCTCCACAAATTCAAAAACGTATTTTGACCAATTATAATGATCGAATTGGGAAAGATTCTGCTTCGGCGGCGATGTACCATAAAAACTTGGAATGGGAAAAAAGATTTTATGAAAAAGGCGGTTTGTTAGTTGCTGGAACTGACCCAACTGGGGCTGGTCGTACGGTAGCAGGATATGCAAATCAACGAACCGTGGAGATTTTTGTGGAAGCGGGTTATACCGTTGAGGAGGCGATTAAAATATGTACTTACAATGGTGCGCTATTTTTGGAGCAAGAAAAAACCATAGGAACATTGGAAAAAGGAAAAATTGCCGACCTGATTTTAATTGATGGTGATTTACAAAAAGACATCAAAAATATTAGAAAAATGGAATTGGTCTTTAAAGATGGAATTGGTTTTGATTCTCAAAAATTATTTGAGTCGGTGAAAGGGCAAGTGGGGTTGAATTAATTTTTTGACACACTTTATGGACAGTCCCAATTTGACAAAAAATAATCTAAAAAAAGCTTACTGAATATTTCATTCAGTAAGCTTTTTTATTTTTATAACAAAACATTTACGAACTACAATTGCTCCGTAAAATATTTCACAAAATCATCTAGCGACATTTCCCCAACATCGCCTTCCCCTTGCTTCCGTACCCCAACTGTTCCAGCCTCTTCTTCTTTCTCTCCCACAATCAACATAAAAGGAATTTTAGCGACTTCGTTATCTCGGATTTTTTTACCAATTGATTCTGTCCGCTCATCAATGATTCCTCGAATATCATGAATCGCTAAAGCATCTTGAACTTTGTAAGCGTACTCATTATATTTATCACTCAATGGCAAAATCGCAAATTGCTCAGGTGCCAACCACAATGGAAATTTACCACCACAATGCTCAATCAATACCCCCATAAATCTTTCCATACTTCCGAAAGGCGCTCGGTGAATCATCACAGGTCGGTGCTTTTCATTATCAGCTCCAACATATTCTAATTCGAATCGTTCCGGCAAATTATAGTCCACCTGAATGGTTCCCAACTGCCAACTTCGACCCAAGGCATCTTTTACCATAAAGTCCAATTTAGGACCATAAAATGCAGCTTCGCCTAATTCAGTAACAGTCTCTAAACCAACTTCTTTAGTTGCTTCGATAATCGCACGTTCCGCCTTATCCCAATTTTCATCAGAGCCAATATATTTCTCTTTGTTATTTGGATCACGCAAAGAAATTTGAGCGGTTACATTTTCAAAACTAAATTTTTTCAAAACATACATCGTCAAATCCAACACATCCAAGAATTCAGTTTTCAACTGATCAGGCGTACAAAATAAATGCGCATCATCTTGGGTAAATCCCCTAACTCGAGTCAATCCATGCAACTCACCAGTTTGCTCATATCGATAAACTGTTCCGAACTCTGCAATCCGCAAAGGCAACTCTTTGTAAGATCTTGGACGCACTCCAAACACTTCACAATGGTGAGGGCAATTCATTGGTTTTAATAAAAATTCTTCTCCTTCTCTTGGCGTATGAATCGGTTGAAAACTATCCTCTCCATATTTCTCATAATGACCTGAAGTCACGTATAATTCTTTCTTTCCGATGTGTGGAGTAATCACTGGTTGGTAACCTCTTTTGATTTGTTCTTTTTTCAAAAAATCCTCCAAGCGAGTTCGCAAAGCAGTTCCTTTTGGCAACCAAATTGGAAGACCTGCACCTACTTTTTCCGAGAACATAAACAACTCCATTTCTTTACCCAATTTTCTGTGGTCACGTTTTTTCGCTTCCTCCAGCATGTGCAAGTACTCTGTGAGGTCTTTATTTTTTGGAAAAGAAATTCCATAAATCCGAGTCATTTGATTTCGAGTATCATCGCCTTGCCAGTAAGCACCTGCGACTTTCATCAATTTGACTGCTTTAATTTTAGAAGTATTCTCCATGTGAGGCCCTCGGCATAAATCGACAAAGTTTCCTTGAGTGTAAAGTGTCAAAGATTCGTCTTCACCTCTTTTTTCAATCAATTCGATTTTATATTCATCACCTTTGTCTTGGAAAAATTTCAAAGCTTCTGCTCTCGAAATATCTTGACGAACATAATCATTTTTTTGACGCGCCAACTCCAACATTTTATCTTCGATCTTCTTAAAGTCATCAGAAGAGATTTTGTTATCACCTGGATCTACATCATAGTAAAATCCATTTTCAATCGCAGGTCCCGTTCCCAATTTGATGCCTGGATATACCGCTTCCAAAGCTTCTGCCATCAAATGTGCAGAGGAGTGCCAAAATGTTTTTTTCCCTTCCTTATCATTCCAGGTCAGTAATTGCACGGTCGAATCTTCATTAATTGGACGCATGGAATCCCATACCTCGCCATTAACTTTTGCGGACAAAACGTTCCGCGCCAATCCTTCGCTGATGGATTGTGCAACTTGCATAGCAGTAACTCCTGAATCATATTCACGAACGCTGCCATCTGGAAGAGTAATTTTAATCATCTGTAAATTTTTTTTCGTAGCTGGACTCTCCGAGTCCAGTATGTTTTTAATAAAATAAATTAATCGAATCTATTTTAGATCTTTGAAAACTGGACTCAGATAGTCCAGCTACGTATTGAATATTTGTCTATGTTTACGATTCCTCTGGTAGAAAAGTTCTTTTAAAGTGCGCAAAAATAAGGGTTTTTGCTAATATTCAAAAGAAGTAGGAAAACTGGTTCAATAAAGTTTTATTTAAAACAATTTTTCCTTGACGTTGTTAATTGATGTATATACATCTAATTTCGTAAAATGACTCTCTGGGTCGTTAATATTAGAAATGAGTTTTTCAAATTAGTAACGACTTAGAGAGTCGTTTTACGGATAATAAAAATTTAAAAATTATGTCAGTTCGAGTTATTGCAAAAGAAAACCAAGGTTACGGCGCATTCAACGGCGGTGAAATCATTGAAAATAAACCAATTGGATTTCCTCAAGATGGGGGAGAAGTTAAACCCTTTTCTAATCTATTTTATTGGGCATATGCTGAGGCAAAAGTAGAAAGTACTATTGGTTTGCATCCTCATCAAGGATTCGAGATTATGTCATTCGTCTTGAATGGTAAAATTGAACATTACGATAATCAAATTGATGATTGGAAACCATTGTATAAAGGTGATGCCCAAATTATTCGAGCCGGCAAAGGAATTAGTCATGCAGAAAAAATGGGAGAAGGTTCGGTGATGTTTCAAATTTGGGTTGACCCAAGTTTGCAAAAAACGATGCAGCAGCCTGCCAGTTATGATGATTATCGTCATGAAGATTTTCCAGTAAAAACTGAAAATGGAATTTCCATTAAAACTTACTCAGGTGATGGCGCACCTTTGACGATGGATGCTCCTGGAATGAATATTTCGGAATGGAGTTTTGGAAAAGGTAGTTTTACAAAAGCAGCAGATTTGCAAAAAGTCTATTCTATCTATGTGATGGAAGGCGAGGTGAAATTAAATGGAGAAAAGGCCGAACAAGATGCTTTTGTGATTATTCAGGATGCGAATGAGATAACCATAGAAACAGAAGATGAAGGAAAATTTTTCGTGATTGCTTCGGATAAAAAAATAAATTATCCGACTTACGCTGAAATGATGCAAGCGAGAATGAGATAAGAAGTGATGAGTTATAAGTGATGAGCGATAAGTTATGTGACTCATCACTTATAACTCATAGCTCATCACTAATTCCAAACTTACTTCACTTCAAAAGTGATTTTCAAGTTGACTCGGTAAGCTGTAACTTTGTTGTTGGAGACAACGACACTTTGACTTTGGACATAAGCAGATTTAATGTTTTTCACACTTTTGCCTGCTCTTGCCACGCCTCTTGCGGTTGCATCTTCCCAACTTTTTTTCGAGTCTGATAATACCTCGATGACTTTCATAATTGCCATAGTAATGTTTTTTTAGGTGTTAAAAAATTAAGTTAATCTTAAAATAAAAAACGCGTCAACCGATTTTAATAAGGTTGACGCGTTTTTTATTTTACGCTCTTAAACAAAATTATTTTTAGAAATAAGTTGTTAAAATTCGGCAAAGGAAAGTTAACTAAAATAAATTAAAAAGACGTCAGAAATTAAATTATTCCTGATCTCTTTTTTATTTATTTCGCCGCTAATTCTTTTACTTTTTCAAATAAAATATTCTCATCACCTGTAGAGTATTATCTTTTGTGGTAAGCAATTTCTCCATATTTAACAAAAATAAAAGTATGAGGTAAACCATTTAATGCACCACGCATCACA
>CAYGRM010000163.1:0-14126 GCA_964352225.1 uncultured Saprospiraceae bacterium
ATAACTTAATAATCAATAACTCAATAACTTTTTATAAATGACCAAATGAATTCATTTAGAACCTTAAATTAAAATTTATGAAAAGTTTATTGAAAGTAGTTTTGGGACTTCTGTTGGTTTTAGCTTTGGTTGTTTTATATATATTTTATACCACAGGGTTTTTTCGAGAAATAAACCATGAATTTGCTGGTCAGATTATGATGAAAGTTCCCATTCCTGGGGCAGAGGATATGCAGGTGAGCAGAGAGGATCATTTTATGATCATTTCTTCTGATGATCGAGCAGGGCGTAGGGATCAACAACCTGAGCAAGGTGGATTATATTTTTTAGATTTAAAAAATCCTATGTCAACTCCTCAATTACTGACAAATAGGGAAAACGCTTCCACGCCTTTTTATCCTCATGGTATTTCTATGATTAAAATTGATTCGGCTAAATATAAAATTTATGCCGTTAATCATCCTGATGAAGAAGTGCACTTGCTGGAGAGTTTTATTTTGGAAAATGGACAATTGACTGCGGATAAAATATATGTGGATGATTTAATTTTTAGTCCAAATGATATTGTTGCTATTGATCAAGAACGATTTTATTTTTCCAATGATCATGGTTATGCTTCCGGTTTTAAAAAACTGGCTGAGGACTATTTAGGACTCAAAGCATCGAATGTAATTTATTTTGATGGTGAGAATTTTAGAGAAGTTGCTTCTGGAATTGCTTACGCAAATGGCATTAATTACGACCCCGTAAGAGCATTGTTATTTTTGGCTTCTCCAAGAGATTTTTTAGTAAAAGTTTATCACGCAGAGTCGAATGGTGACTTAACTTTTATCGAAGATATTCCTTGCGGAACTGGGGTTGATAATATTGAATTTGGAGAGGATGGAAAACTTTGGATTGGTTGTCATCCTAACTTGATTCATTTTGGAGAATATGCAAAAGGGAAGAAAGAAACTTCTCCCTCCGAAATTATTACTATCGATTATCGAGGAAAAGGTGATTATTCTATTGAAAAAATTTACGAAGATGATGGAGGAAATATGTCTGGTTCAACGGTAGCTCCAACTTATCAAGATTTGATCTTTGTGGGGAATGTGATGGATGAGCATTTTTTGATATTGAAGCGTGGATAAAAACTTTGGGTTCTAGATGATTTCATTTGGTCATTTATTGATAGTTATTCAGTTAATGGTTATTGGTTATTTTCAAAATGTTACTTCTATAAATTGTGCGATTAATAACTCATTAATCAATAACTTAATAACCAAATGAAATCATCTAGAATCCAACTTTGCAAGATATTAAATACCTTTCAAAGCTTTCTAATATCTATTTTCTACTTATAAGGTATAGAGGTAAGAATATGCGAAATGGCACTTAACCTTGCTTTGAATTTTTGGTTGGCATTGATAATTGTCCAAGGTGCATGTTCTGAATTAGTTTCTTTAAACATGTCATTTTTATAATTAGTGTATTCATCCCATAATGCTTGAGCTCTTTCATCCAATTCTGTCATTTTCCAATGTTTCAAAGGATTATTTTTTATTTCCTTAAACCGTTTTGCTTGAACAGATTTAGTTATAGAAAAATAAAATTTAATCAGATAAGTATCAGATTGAATAAGCATTTTTTCAAATTCATTTACCTGCGACATAAAAATTTTATACTCATCATTGGTACAAAAATTATTGACAGGTTCGATAATTGCTCGATTGTACCAACTGCGATCAAAGAAAACGATTTCTCCAGGCTTTGGTAATTGATTAATGTACCGCTGAAAAAACCATTGTTTTCTTTCATCCTCAGTCGGGATGTTGAGGGCAACAATTCTGAAATGTCGAGGATTGATATATTCAGTTATTCTTCTCAGCGCGCCACTTTTACCAGCAGCATCTCTACCTTCAAAAAGAATGACAACTTTCTTGTCGTTTTTGATTACCCAATTTTGGAGCTTAATCAAATCTTCTTGTTGTTTCCGAAGCTCCATGATATTTTTGGTTTCTTGCAATGCTTTAAAAACATTAGTTCGCCTATTTTTCAAAAGGGAATGCAAACCAATTTTAGTGTGAAGAAGTGCAATGTCTTCTTTTGATAATTTTTTTTCGCTCATTTTTTTAGATGTCTATTTGTACAACACTTCGGTGATAACGCATGATTACATTAGGGTCGGGGAGAAGTTCAATTTTAGATTTACCCTTTCCTTCATAATCGAATAGAGATAGTACATATCTCATGCTTTCCAATCTCGCCTCTTTTTTATCATTAGTTTTTACAATAATCCACGGACTAAAGTTGGTATGAGTTTTACTGAACATTTGTTCTTTGTAATAAGTATAATCATCCCACATTTGTTGACCTTTCATATCGACGGGGCTAAACTTCCAGCGCTTCAAGGGATTACTCAGGCGGGCATCAAATCTTTTTTTCTGTTCTTCTTTAGAAATAGAAAACCAAAATTTAATAATGATCAAATTATCTTCATATAAGAGGTGTTCGAATTCAGGAACTTGAACAATAAATTTTTTGTATTGATCTTCTGTGCAAAAACCCATCACAGGTTCAACTACTGCTCGGTTGTACCAACTTCGATCAAAGAAAACAATTTCTCCAGCATTTGGTAACACCTTAATATATCTCCTAAAATACCATTGTCCCCTTTCTACTTCTGTAGGTTTAGTAAGTGCTACTACTCTGTGTGAACGTGGATTTAAATGTTCTTTGAAGCGTTTGATAGAACCGCCTTTTCCAGCAGCATCTCTTCCTTCAAAGATAACAGCAACTCTCATTTTTTTTTCCTGAATCCAATTTTGAAGGGTAACAAATTCAGATTGAAGTAATGCTAATTCAGCTTCATATTTTATTTTTTTAAGTGTTTTGTCTATGGGGATTTTATTTTTGTTGGCAATGGCAATTAAGCCATTTCTAGATTTTGCATTTAATAATTGTTCTGGTTTAAAATTCATTTTGTTATAAGTTATTTTGATTTCAAATTTATTACGTGACCTATTCAAAACAGTCTCTAAGATAATGATAATAATTTGTGGCTTAATTTAAAAGCCTCAAATATGAAAAAAAAATAGGGTTTCTTTTTATGACAATTGTCACCTTCACGAAAAAAACATTATAAAATACTTTTATATAAAAAAAGTGAAATTTGTTTTTAATTTTGCGCCGAATCATAAAAATTAGTTGCACTATAAACCTTTTTTTAGGTTTGGCGTTACTGCTTACATTATTATGATAGATAAATTTCTTAAAATAAATTTTCCGAAAGATTCATTGATGCCTCGGCTAGGTAAAACTAGCAAGATGCTTAGGACGTTTATGAAAATTAATTTCGCCGATCAGGGATTTGATTTAACTCATGAACAGTTTATTTTGATTGCTCACCTTTATCATGAAGATGGAATCAAACAAAAGGATTTAGCTTTTATAACCGAGAGAAATAAAGGATCCTTGGCTAGAATAGTGAATACTGCAGAGAAAAAAAATTTAGTAGCTCGAATTCCTTCGACGGAAGATAAACGGGTTAATCGAATTTATTTGACCAAGCAGGGGAGATGTGTTTTCGAAAAACTCAAACCTGTTCTAGATGATTGTGAGGCGAAAGTAAAAGCAGGGTTAACTCCAGCTGAAATCAATACAATGATTTCTGTTTTGGAAAAAATTCAAAATAATATTTCAAAATAACAAAAGTTGCAAGTACAACTTTAATCTAAAGAATTCCCCGATGCTTGCCTCGGGTTTAAAGAACTAAAGAATAGCAATTAGGGAATAGTATTTTAGACGCTGACTTTTTTATGACTTTATGATGTTTTTTTTTGCCAGCAAAAAATGGTTGGAATAATGTTAAACATAAAAGGTCATAAAAAATTCATAAAAAGTCAGCGTCTAAAAAACAATCGGTAAGTGGTTATTTTCGTACTTAACTGAAATTTCAATTCCTCGTCAGCTTGCTGCGAGGTAGTTTATTGACTTATAAATTCAATTTTTATTTACTGTTTTCATCATTATTATTTATTTAATTTTCAATCATGAGACAAATCATCATTAGCGTAGTTGGGCTCTTAATCATTGCACTCGGTTTTTTTGGAATGCAAAAAATGGCTGCAACTAAAAAACCTGAACCTGAAAAAGAAGTTCGAGCAGTCCCAACTGTGTTTACCGAGAAAGTTAAAAATGGAAGTTCCCCAATAAGTGTCACGGCAAGTGGAAATCTTTCAGCACGCGATCGAATTGAGATTTTTTCAGAAGTGCAGGGGATTTTTGATTATAGTGCTAAGCAATTCAAACCAGGAATAACCTTTAATCAAGGAGCCGTTTTATTGCGACTCAATAGTGATGAGTTTCGAGCAAATATGAGAGCTCAAAAAAGTAATCTGTACAATCAAATAGTTGCCTTGTTGCCAGATCTCAGATTTGATTATCCTGATTCTTTTCAAAAGTGGCAAGACTATGTCAATACTTTTGATGTTGAAAAAATGATCGAGCCTTTGCCTGAACCTGCTTCGGATAAAGAAAAATTATTTATTGCAGGTCGAAATATTACCTCAACGTGGTATAATATCAAAAACCTAGAAGAGCGTCTCACTAAATATACCATCTACGCACCATTTAATGGAGTCCTCACTCAAGCAAGTATTGACAAAGGAGCATTGGTTCGAGCAGGACAAAAACTAGGAGAATTTATCAATCCAAATATTTATGAATTAGAGGTTGCCGTTAATTCCAGTTATGCAGATTTACTAAAAGTAGGTAACTCCGTATCGCTTAGTAATATCGAACGAACTAAAACTTGGAACGGAACAGTTAATCGATTGAATAGTCTGATTGATCCAAATACGCAAACGATCCAAGCATTCATTCGGGTCAACGGGCAAGGATTGAGAGAAGGAATGTATCTCGAAGCAGATTTGACGGCCAAAAATGAAGAGAATACATTTGAGGTATCTCGAAAATTATTAACTGATAATAATAAGCTGTTTATTCTAGAGGGAGGTCTTTTGAGGTTAAAAGAAATAGAACCTGTTCATTTTACTGAAAAAACAGTAGTAGTTCGAGGTCTTGAAGATGGGACTGAAATATTGGAAAGAAATCTTCCAGGAGCTTATGATGGAATGACTGTTAAGCAATTTCAAAATTAAAACTGGGTTCTTAATCTTGCAAAGGCAAAGCATGCTATGTCTCTGCGAGAAATAAATTTACAATCAAATATGAAAAACTTTCTTTCCTTTTTTATAAAATATCCAGTTGCCGTTAACGTCATCATGATTTCTGTGGCAATTTTTGGATACCTAGGTTTGCAAGAAACTAAATCATCATTTTTCCCACTTGATGATTCCAAACTTATCTTTATCAATATAACTTATCCAGGGGCATCTCCAGCGGAGATTGAAGAAGGAGTTGTTTTAAAAATAGAAGACAACCTTCGAGGACTAGTAGATATAGATCGGGTGACTTCAGCTTCCCAAGAAAATAGTGCAAGGATTACAGTCGAGATTGAAGAAGGAGCTGATATTGATATCGTTCTAGCCAATGTTAAAAATGCAGTAGATCGAGTTCCTTCCTTTCCTGTAGATATGGAACCTCCAGTAATTTCTAAGCAAGAAAATATTAATCCAGCGATCACCTTTACGGTGAGTGGAGAAGGCGTGCCTTTGACTACCTTAAAAGAAGTATCTCGAAAAGTAGAAGATGATATTCGTGCTATTCCAAATATTTCTCAAGTTGAATTAAGTGGTTTTCCTGATGAAGAAATTGAAATTGCGGTAAGAGAGAATGACCTCCTTGCTTTTAATTTGACTTTTGCCGAGGTCGCTGCAGCTGTACGAAATTCTAATCTTATCACGACTGGTGGAAATATAAAAACCGATACAGAAGAGTATTTAATTCGAGCAAAAAATAGATCATATTTTGGTAGTGAATTAGATTTTATAATTGTCAAAGCAAGTCCTACCGGACAAATCGTTAGGTTAAGGGATATCGCAGAAGTCCGAGACAAATGGTCTGAAGTTCCTGACCGAATCAATTTTAATGGCAACTCAGCCGTCCAGCTTTCAGTTAGTACGACGAACAATGAAGACTTGCTTTATGCGACTGATAAAATCAAAGAATACATTATAGATTTTAATGAAAAAAATGATGTACTAAAATTAAGTATCAGTAATGATTCTTCGGTTGCGCTGAATGCTCGACAAAAACTACTAGTTGATAATGGATTGATTGGAATCCTTTTAGTGTTAGTTTTTCTTTCGATTTTCCTTAAGCCAAGTATTGCCTTTTGGGTAGCGATTGGATTACCGTTTTCATTTTTGGGGCTCTTTATTTTTGCTCCAAGTTTTATGACGATCAATGTAATTTCGCTTTTTGGGATGATCATCGTGATTGGTATTTTGGTTGATGATGGAATTGTCATCGCAGAAAATATTTATGATCAATATGAGAAAGGAAAGTCGAAAGTTCAAGCAGCCATTGATGGAACACTCCAAGTTTTTCCCCCAATTATGGCTGCAATTTTGACGACGATTATTGCCTTTTCTACTTTTATTTTTCTTCCTGAAAGACTAGGTTCTTTCTTTGGTCAAATTGCCAAAGTGGTAGGCATCATATTAGTTATTTCCTTAATTGAAGCATTCTTAATCTTACCTGCTCACTTAGCTCATTCACGGGCATTGGATAAAAATGCTAAACCATTTATTCTAAATATTTGGGCAGATAAGGGGATTACTTGGTTGAGAGATACTTTGTATGTTCCTTTTTTAAGATTCATTTTAAACTATAAAGTGTTTGGTTTTGCTATTCCTATTGCTTTGCTTTTAGTGACCATTGGGGCGTTGCAAGGAGGAATTATCCGACTAACATTTTTTCCAAATATTGCTTCGGATAGTGTAGCTATTACTTTAAAAATGCCGCAAGGAACGAGTGAAAATATTACTGATTCCATCATTACCGTCATTGAAAAAGCAGCTTGGGAGGCTAATATTGAATTGACTGAAAATCAAACAGGTAATCTTCCTGTAATTGAAAATTCTGTTCGTCGATTAGGACCTGGTTCTTCCAATGCCTCTTTGACTTTAAATTTACTTCCAGGCGAGGAACGAGATGTTCCTTCAGCGGTGGTATCTAATGCCATCCGTAAAAAAGTAGGCCCAATCTACGATGCAGAAAGTGTGGTGTTTGGTTCTGGAAATGCCTTTGGAGGGAAGCCTGTTTCCATATCATTGGTAGGAAATAATATCGCTGAACTAAAGCAAGCTAAGCAAGATTTAAAAGCAGCTTTCAGAAGTAATCCACGACTAGCGGATGTTACCGATAACGATCCGGCAGGTATCAAAGAAATAAAAATTCAGCTTAAAGAAAATGCTTATTTGCTTGGGTTGACTTTGAATGGAGTGATGTCACAAGTTCGTTCAGGGTTCTTTGGTGCATCCGTTCAACGGTTTCAAAGAGGTCGCGATGAGATTCGAGTTTGGGTGAGATACGATCGAAGCAATCGAAGTAGTATTACCGATTTGGATAGAATGCGAATTGTCACACCAACCGGAAATCGAGTTCCCCTTGCAGAAATTGCATCTTATGAGATCGAACGTGGGGATGTTGTTATTAATCATATTGATGGTCGACGAGAGATCAGAGTTGATGCAGATTTAACTGATGCAAAAGACTCCGCTCCGGAAATTTTAGCTAATATCAGAACAGCGGTAATGCCAGAAATTATTGCTAAATATCCAACGGTAACACCCCTCTATGAAGGTCAAAATCGAGGCGTTTCAAAGATAGGTGCAGCGATGGCAAAAGTATTACCAATCATCTTGATTTTGATGTATGCCGTAATTGCTTTTGTCTTCAGATCATACGGTCAGCCACTTTTATTATTTATTTTGATACCCTTTAGTTTTGTTGGAGTAGCTTGGGGACATTGGGTGCATGGACAAAGTATTAATGTATTATCAGGTTTGGGAATTGTGGCATTAGTCGGGATTTTGGTCAATGATGGACTGGTCTTAATTGAGAAGTTTAATTTGTTACTAAAGGATGGTGTGCCTTATCGGAAGGCGATGGTGGAGGCAGGAAGGTCTCGTTTTAGAGCTATATTTTTGACTTCGCTTACGACGGTTGCGGGACTTGCCCCGTTAATTTTTGAAAAGAGTTTTTCTGCTCAATTTTTAATCCCAATGGCCATTTCTGTAGCATATGGAATAGCCTACGCGACATTTATGACGCTATTTTTATTACCACTTTTATTAGCAGTTAAAAACAGTTTTAAAGTAGGAATAAAATGGTTATGGACTGGGAAAAAACCAGAAAGAGAATCTGTTGAGAGAGCAATCATAGAAATGGAATCTGAGGCTGATGCTGCCAAATAATCATTTTTAATTTCAGATTGGAAACCAAAAAATATCTGTTTCGATTTATCGTAACACCACCATTTAACAATCATAAGATTTATGAAAAATATATATTTAGCCATCATATTATTTCTTGGATTTAATTTGAGTGCTCAGAATGTTCTGACTTTGGATCAAGCAAAAGCGATTACTTTAGCCAATAATTTTGGGATTAAAATCGCAAAAAATAATGTAACCTTAGCTCAAAATCAAACGGATAGAAAAGTGAATGGTTATCTTCCAACTGTTTCTGCAACTGCGGGGCTAAACAGTAATTTTGGGGGATCCACGCAAACTTTTGGAAATGGAAATGAAGCTTCAACTGCTAACGCTTTCACCTGGGGAGGGAATGGATCAGTTAGAGCTGATTATACCATTTTTGATAAACGACGGGAGCTAACTTTGGATCAATTGAAAGAATCACTCAATCTTTCCAACTTACAACTAAAGCAAACTATTGAGCAAAATTTATTGCAAGTATATAATGGATACTTTCAGGTTGCTCAGTTAGCGCAAAATGTTGATGTTTTACGAGAAGCCATTACAATTTCTCAAGAGCGATTGCGTTGTTCTCAATATCAATTGGACTTTGGGCAAGGAAGTGGATTGAATGTTTTAAATGCAAAAGTGGATATTCAGCGAGATAGTGTGAACCTGCTAAATGCCAAAATGAATCTTGAAAATGCCAAACGAAATCTAAATGTTTCGATGGGAAGAAATACCACAGAATCCTTCGAAGTGGAAATAAATACAGGACTTGATGAAACCTTAAACCTCGAATCATTAGTTGAGCAAGCAAAAAAAGATAATCTAGCTATTCAAGTTAATCGTCAAAACTTGTCAGTAAACGAAATGAATTTACAGCTAATTGATGCCGAAAAAAATCCAACCGTTTCTGCTGGCGCATCATATGCGTTTAATTATTCCGATAATCCAGAGGGAGCGTTTATTGACCGATCCAACTCTAGAGGATTTGCTGCTAATGTAGGAGTCAATTGGACTATTTTTGATGCGAGTAGAGATATCAGAAAACAAAACGCGGTGATCAATTTGACAAATCAAAAACTTCAAATTGATCAGCTTCAACAACAGTTAGAAAGAGACATCATCAATGCTTGGGCTGATTATCAAAATGCACTTTTCATTTTGCAAGTGGAAGAAAATGCCGTAGAAACGAATCGGGAGAATTTCGCTCGAACGGAAGAACAAGTAAAAAGAGGTCAATTAACTTCGATTGAATTTCGACAAGCTCAATTAAATTTGTTAAATGCTCAAACAAGTTTAAATAATGCTAAGTTTGATGCAAAGTTAAGAGAAGTTCAATTGAGGCAGTTAGTTGGAAAATTAATAGATAATTGATCAATCATTATTGATTTTTTTCCCGATATTGGAATTAAGGTTCTAGATGAATTCATTTGGTCATTTATAAAAAGTTATGGAGTTATTGATTATTAAGTTATTTCCAAAAGGGTACTTCTAAAGATTGTACGACTAATAACTCATTAACCAATAACTCAATAACCAAATGAAATCATCTAGAGCCAGAATTAAATTTTTCTAAGAAAAATATCAATCTAAATTCCAAGTTACATTATGATTAAAGTTGCTATAATCGAGGATAATATCAATTTAAGAGACCGATTAAAAGGTCTAATGGAGCAGTCGACTCATCTCGAATGTCTACTCGCCGTAGATAGTGTAGAGAAGTTTTTAAGGTATTACGATGAGGATAAAGAATTAGATATTTTATTATTAGATATAGGGCTTCCAGGGATGTCAGGAATTAAAGGTATTCCACATATTCATAAAATAGCTCCAGATTTGGATATTGTGATTTTAACGGTTCACCAAGATCCAGACAAAATTTTTAATTCAATCTGTGCAGGTGCGATGGGTTATTTATTAAAAGATCTAAGCTTCAGCGAATTAGAACAACACATTATATCTGTTAAGGAAAAGGGAGGTTCTGTTTTATCTCCCAAAATTGCCCGGAGGGTTTTGAGACATTTTCAGAGTGGAAATAAAACGGCAATTAATGATAAAACAGAATTAACTAAAAAAGAGGCGCAAGTGGTTCGATTTTTAGTCGACGGATTATCTTACCAAAAAGTAGCAGACCAAATTGGAATTACTATTGATGGAGTAAGGTACCATGTTAAAAATATTTATAAAAAACTTCAAGTAAGCTCTAAAGCTCAAGTAGTTAAAAAATATTTAGAAGGAGATATAGATTTTGAAACTGATTGAAAATTCCATTCTATGAAGAACCTTATCTCTAGTAAGATTACTTTTCTTTTTCTCTTCCTTTTTTCGATTTCAAGTTTTGGTCAAACTGATTCTTATCGAATAGCAGAATTGTATACTACTGATGATGGACTTTCCCACAATTTTATTACCAGCCTTGAAAAATTCAAAATGGGTGCAATGTTAATAGGCACCCACAATGGCTTATTAATTTACGATGGGTATGACTTTGAGTTAGTTAATAGTGACTCAACTAGCCAACCTCAATTAAATACAAATGTTATTAATTCTATTGCTATCGACTCAGCGTTAAATGTATGGGTAGCTTCAGATAATGGAATCAATAAAGCTCATCTATTCAATCAAGAAAATGAACGAATCTTCAACCTTGGAAATAAAAAATATCCTGCCTTAAAAACTCAGTATGATTCAAAATCAACGCTAACTAGTGCTTCCAATGGTGAAATTTGGATGATCAATAATGGGATTATTTGTCGCATGATAGATGGTGAAATAAAACAATATTTTCCAGAAAAATATAATGAGGTATTAAAGATTGTTTCGGATGATCAAAATAATATGTATGCTCTTGGTAAGGATTTTATCTTTGGTTTCTCTCTTTTAGGAGAGATGCTTTTCGAAATAAATCAAATAGAGTCTCCAACATATGGCCTCCTGAAAAGAGGGGATATATCCAACCTATTCAGGACTAAGGATGGCGAAATTATTATGGAAGATTTTAATAATAATAGATTTTTTAAAATAATTTCTTCTGGAGAAATAATAGATCTGAATCCCAAAAATCATTGGATCCCAAAATTATTTAAGGAGATAGATCAGCAGATTTCTAAATACAATATCAAATCAATTAAGAAATTTGATATCCTAGAAACAGACCAAAACCTGATCTGGGTTGCTACAAATTTTGGCTTGTTAAAAATTTTAGTTGATCATCATTATTTTGAAACTATTCCTGAACTGGAAGGAATAAATTGCTGGAAACTCATAGAAGGAAACAATGGATTAATTTATGGAGGTACGCTTTCTCCAAATAATTTTTTTGCTTATAACCCGATTAATAAGAATTTTAAATGGATAAATAATAATCAAGATGCTGCCGATATGGTTTCATTGAATCAAGATTCGATTATTGTCGTTGGAGCAAATAAAGAGGTTCGTATTTTTAGTGAGTCTAATCAAGCAGTTGTTTCCATGGTGAAAAATCCTAATGGAGTTGATTTGGAGTCTGTTTTTTATGACGGAGATAGTATGCTTTGGTTTGGAGCTCAGAAAGGCCTTTTTCAATCAAAAATTTCTAATCCATTGAAAATTTCAAAATGGATTTCTCCTGAAGGGGATATAGTTTCCGAAAATTTGGTTCGGGATATTTGTCCGATTGGAGATAGTACTTTTCTTTTGGCATCAAATAATGGAATAATATTATTCCATAAAACAAAAGGAACGCAATTAGTCCTGCAGGAGAAATCACCCGCCAATCAGAGAATACTAAATAATATTGTTGGTCAATTTATTAAGGATAAGGATGGGAATGTTTGGGTAGCTACAGATGGAGGGCTTAATTTTTTGGATATGAAGACAATGGAATTAACCAAATCATTTAAAAAAGAAGATGGTCTTCCCAGTAGTATAATTTATAATATGGTCATGGAAGGTGATTCTGTTTTATGGTTAGGAACTGCAAATGGATTAAGTAGGTTTGATCTTGAAAAAGAATCTTTTTTTAATTTTTATAAAAAAGAAGGAATTGCTGATAATGAATTTAATACGAATTCTTGGGTGAGAGGGAAAGGTGGAAAAATATTTTTAGGAGGGATTAGAGGAGTAACCATCATTAATCCTAAAAAAATTGATGCTAATAAATATTTAGGATTCCACTTTATTCAACGTTACTATAAATATAATTCTTCAACTGGAAAGATTAAACAATTCCGATATAACCCAAGAAAGATCGAACCAATTCAGGTTAAGCCCTTCGAATCAGTTATTGAACTTCATCTCGTAAATGGAGATTTTAATAGTCCTAATAAAAATACGTTCTCTTATCTTTTAGAAGGATATGACCAAGAATGGATACCAATGTCCACTCTTCCAATTGTTCGTTTTTCTAATTTGGAGGCAGGTGAATATGTTTTTAAATTGAAGTCAGCAAATTCAAATGGAGTCCCAAATGAGTATATTTTTGAGGTGCCAATTATTGTAGAAGAATATTTTTATAAGAGTAAATGGTTTCTCATTTTGATTGTTTCCTTATTACTAATTTCTGTGTTTGCAATTATTCAATACCGATTTTATTTGTACCAAAAAAAAATACAATTACGTAATAAACTAGCAAGAGATCTCCATGATGAAATGAGTAACTCATTCAATAATATTAGAATTATTGCCAAAGAAAGTAATCCTGATGATATTAATAAAACTAAAGCAGACATGTATCATATTAAAAATATGAGTAGTGAGGCCATCGAATTGGTAGAAGATGTCATTTGGTCTTTAAATCGAGAGAATCGAAATGTTGGAGATATGATAATGAAAATGGAAGATTTTTTAGATGATGTCTTAAAGTCAAAAAATATTCCCTACACCTTTGAAAAAATTGATATCAACGAAGATGGAGAGCTCAGTTATTTACTCCGGCGTAATCTGCTCCTTATTTTTAAGGAAGCGATTACCAATACGATAAAACATTCGAAGCCCTTGCATGTCCACATCTTAATTCAAAGTCAACCTAGAATAATTTATTTCCAAGTTACTAATGTTTTTGATGAGTTAGTCAAAGCAGAATATTCAACTGGTTTGGGGATACCTGGGATGCGTCAGAGAGCTGAATTTATTAATGCAACCATTGAAACCAAGAAATTGAAAAACCAGTTTGATTTAATTATGAAAATTAAGAAAGTAAAAAAATTAAGCCTATTAAAAAAGTAACCCTCCTTTCTCACGAAAGGAAGGCTACAACTAACACACGCCTTTATTCTTAATTATTCTTTTGGGTAGAATTAACTTAAAGTAAATATTTAATCTTCTTTTTATTATTATCTAAATGGAAAATTATTGATTTAGATGAAATGAGATGGAAATCTAATTTTTAGATTGATATATCATTACTAAAAATAATGACACAAATATAAATTCTATAATTGGAAAATAATTGTTTTTTCCGCTTACCTAAAGTCTACTTTAACAGTTTTAATCTTGGAAAATGAGTAGGGTTATTTATTTTATTGCCTTAAGTTGTTGGTAATCAATGCTTTATAAGGCGTAAGTTTTGTTAAGCTATTTTAATATATATATGGAAAATAGTTTATTTATAGAAGTTATGATTTTTGAAACTACATTGTGATGTAGGACATCAGTTTTCAAAAGTAAAGTTTATTTAATTAAAGGAAATTTAAGGTAATTGTTTCATAAAAGATATTGGTTGCCATGTAAATAATATTTACTATTGAATTCCATCTATTTTATATGATATAATTG
>CAYGRM010000164.1:0-14124 GCA_964352225.1 uncultured Saprospiraceae bacterium
GAAACTAGGTTTTGATGATTTTTTATAATAAAGAAATACGTTATCATTTATTTCAACAATGATATCAAGATAGTTAATTTAGGTTTTTTAATTCAAAAGGCATTTCCAATGTACCTTTCCCACCTAATAAAAAAGGTACCCGGAAATGTCTTTTTTTATTCTATCATATTTCTTTAAACTCCAGCTAGCTTATTTTATCCATCTATTTGATAGCCTTTTTTCAAAGTGTTTCAAAACACTACAAATTGCTCAATTCTGAGATATTCCAACTATTAAATAAAAATGGAATCATTGTTGATTCTATTATCCCATAAACCCCGATTAACTCCTCCCTTCTTTACTTTAATTCCCTACACCCTACATAATTATTTTCACCATTTGGTATCTCTTCATTCTCTTTAACAATTGAATAATTGTTGAAGAGTGACTGGTATATCTGATCTTATTTTTTATTACCAAGCTCTAGGTTAAAATAACTGTAATAGAGCTCTAAATTATTAATCCATGAAAAATTCAAAAAAATCATTACGAAACTTTTTAAAGGCTGCTAATGTACTTAAAATACAAAAACCGCAAAAAATTAAACTAAAAGGTGGAATAGTTAATGAAGATATTGATGGAGTCTAAAGATAGTGCCCCCTAACACTAAACTTAGCACACACCAAAAAAAACCATAATTCACCCTTTCAAAATCCTTTAACTCCCGCATGGTTAATCTCATCGCAGGTCAAGACTGGTATTTTAGAAAGTGGATTATCTAATCAAAAGTGATAGGAAAGACTAGCTCTTCTTATCACTTTTTTCTTTTCATTTCGTAAGTTTTTCCTACCTTTTCATTTTATTTTCAAATCCAATAATTAAAAAAAATGAAAAACCTCCAATTCCTTTTTATCTTATCTATTTTCTTAATATATACTTCAAGTTGTGCTGAAAAAGAATCAGCTTCCATGATAATAATCAATGGAAAAATTGCAACAATGGATAAAAATAATCCCACAGCGGAAGCCATAGCCATTCAAGATGATCGCATCATTTCCATTGGTTCAACTGCTGAAATAGAAGCACTCAAAAATGAACAAACTAAAGTCATCGATCTAAATGGCAACTTTGCCATGCCTGGCTTTATTGAAGGTCATGGCCATTTCTCTGGACTTGGAAAAAGTTTGATTGATTTGAATTTTTTAAAATCTAAAAACTGGCAAGAGATCGTCGATATGGTGGCAGAAGCAGCTAAAACAGCTGAACCTGGTGAATGGATTGAAGGGCGTGGTTGGCATCAAGAAAAATGGAATGAAGTAGTCGAACGAAATGTACATGGCTATCCTTATCATGATGATTTAAGTGCAGTTTCACCTAACAATCCTGTGCTCCTTCGCCATGCAAGTGGCCATGGTGTTTTTGCCAATAAAAAAGCAATGGAACTTGGTGGAATTACTGCTGAAACCCTAAGCCCTATTGGTGGGGAAATCGTCAGAGATGGTAGTGGAGAAGCTATTGGCATGTTTGAAGAACGAGCGATGAGCTTGGTCTACGCAGCATTCCGAGAATATGAAAAAACACTTTCTCAAGAAGACTTAGAAAAACGCTGGTATAAGGCAATTGAACTAGCACAAGAAGAGTGTTTGAAAAAAGGAATTACAAGTTTTCAAGATGCGGGATCAAAATATTTTGAAATAGATAGATATACAAAATTAGCAGAAGAAGGAAAATTTGACTTGCGACTTTGGGCAATGCTTCGACATTCTTATGATGAGATGAATGGTAATTTAAAACAATTTCCGATCATCGATGCAGGTAATCATTTTTTCACCTGTCGATCGATCAAATCTGAAGTCGATGGTGCTCTAGGTAGCTATGGCGCTTGGTTATTAAAATCCTATAATGATAAAGAAAACTTTGTTGGACAAAACACCACGACGATTGAAGAAGTAACTAATATCGCTCAACTCGCTGCAGAAAATGATATGCAACTGTGTGTACATGCCATTGGTGATCGAGCGAATCGAGAAGTAATTAATATTTTCGAAAAGAACATCAAAGCTAATCCTGAAAAAGATTGGCGTTGGAGAATTGAGCATGCGCAACATCTGCACCCTGATGATATTCCAAGATTCAAACAATGGGGAATCATTGCATCTATGCAAGGCATTCATTGTACCTCTGATGCTCCATTTGTGGTAGATCGTTTGGGAGAACAAAGAGCTCGAGAAGGGGCTTATCCTTGGCGTTCATTGTTGGATGCAGGCGTACTCATTGCGAATGGAACAGATGCTCCGGTGGAGGATGTTGATCCATTGGAAAGTTTTTATGCATCCGTAACTCGAAAGCGAGCAGATACTGGTTTAGAGTTTTTTACTGAGCAAAGTATGACACGCGAAGAGGCTTTGTATTCTTATACTTTGGGAAATGCCTATGCAGGTTTTGAAGAAAAAGACAAAGGATCTTTAGAGGTCGGAAAACTGGCAGATGTAACTGTTTTGACAAAAGATTTGAGAGATTGTGCTGATGAAGAAATTTTAGCAGCAGATGTACTTTACACCATTGTTGGTGGAGAGGTGAAGTTTAAGAAATAATTTTTCAGACGCTGACTTTTATGATTCTTGTAAAAATCTAATCATAAAAGTCAGCGTCCAAAAATTGAACATTGTGGTGATATTTATTTCAAATTCATTCGCAATCCAAAGGCAAGTCCAGCACTCCACAAATGTTCTTTGACCAGTCCATTGGAAAGAGATAAATCTGCCGACTCTTCATATATTGGTGTTAAGTGATAGGTGAAATTTGGTTGTGCGACGAGTTCCAATTTTTCGCTTATTTCATAACTCAAACCAAGACTAAAAGATGGAGCAAATTGAATCTGATTGATCTCTTCTTCTCTTTCCTGTGTGGAACTTGATTGATCTCCATTTATAAAAGAACTTACCGTTGTTTGCAAATAATATCTAGTGGTTATGCCAAATTCTACGAAGGGCTTTAATTTCTTTTGTGAAAAATCAAATCTCAAGGCAATCGGGATTCCTAAAAATTGGTAATTATTTTTTGATTGAATAGATTCGCCAGAAGATAACGATGGGTCAAATCCTCCTTGTCCATTATGTTGATTCCCGAACATAAAATCTGTCTTTTTTGACTTATATCCATTGCTTGCCAATTGCAATCCGATTTTCAACCAAAGTTTTTCTTTAAGTTTTTGATGATAATTTAAGTCAAAATGATAATTTAATTTCCCTATTTCAGAAGACCTAATGGATTGAACTATGCCCGAATTGGTATGCTGACGATAGGAATAATCTAAACTACCAAGTAACTCTATTTTGGAATTAGATTGTGCAAATAAGAAGAAAGGAAAACAAAAAAAGAGCGCTAACAAATAGTTTTTCATATTATATTTTTTCTTAAAAATAGATATTAATTGGGATTACATCCTCATTTTTCCTTTAAAAATAAAAAAGCGGTACCGAAGTAAATCGATACCGCTTATGAAAAGATTTTTCAATAAGTTTATTCTTGAATTAATATCATTTTTGAAGTCTTACTTCCTACTATTTGTAGTTGATAAGTTCCAATAGCCAAATCAGAAATATCTAAACTTAATCTGTTTTTTCCTTCTGTAGTTTCCAAGGTGATTCGTTTCACGACCCTTCCTAGCATATCGATAAGAATGATTTGCTCTGCATTTTTATTAGATAAAAATTCAATATTCAATTGCTGAGTGGGTTCGATTGGATTTGGAAAAACCAAAACATCATCTTGTGTTTTCACACAATCCATTTTTATATAAACAACTTTCGAAAATTCAAATGTTCCATCCAAGTCTACCATTTTCAATCGATAGTAATTAGTCGCAGATGGTGTATCATCTATCATTTTATAACTTCCTCCATTGGCATTTCCTTGACTAGCCAACCAATCTACTCTGGTAAATTCATGACCATCACCACTCCATTGAATTTCAAAATAATTGAAATTTTCCTCTGAGGCTGTCGTCCAATTTAACTCCACCATACAATCTTTTTCTTTAGCAAAAAAGTTGGATAACTCTACTGGTAAACTTACCAAAGCTGTCATATCTCTCCAATCCAAATCGTTCCCTCCATTATTATCAGGTGTTGGAGCAGCTGTTCCATTTTGACTTGAATCTAATAAATCAACTAAACCATCATTGTCATCATCAAACCAAAATGCTGATGCTGGATTTAAAAAGGGTGGTCGAGTACTTTCATCATATCCAGCAACTGAAGGTTGATTATCTAACCAATCCGGAATTCCATCAGAATCAGTATCAGTAGCATTTACATAATATCCATTGCTAGTTGCAGTTTCGTAATTTGTAGCCATAGTCATCAAATCATCAGCAGCCTGACCGTTATCATTTATATCATATCCTTCTGTCCAATCATTTGCTCCATCACCATCTGCATCAGTATCTAAATAATCGGGAGTTGAATTGGCCGAATCATCATCTACATTAGGTGAAGCTCCGATATTGGATCCGCCTGTTCCATTGGATGAATTCAAACTTTCGTAAATATCCAAAACTCCATTTCCATTAGCATCGGTAGGATTTAAAATTGGATTAAGAGTAAAAGTTGGACAAGTTGAACAAACACCTTCTAAGTAATCTACAATACCATCGTTATCAGCGTCAATATCTAAATAGTCAGCAATTCCGTCTCCATCTGAATCAGTAGTTGCAGTTGTACTTGGATCATGCCATCCATTATTATCTGTATCAGTTACCGTTGGGCTATCACCAACAATCCCATCTAGAGTTCCTGACGTATTATCTGCGGAAACAACTCCTCCTGCATTTTCTACTACATCTGTAATACCATCATTATCCGCATCTAAATCTAAATGATTAGGATATGCATCCGCATCAATATTAATAGTATTGCTTCCACCTGGCGACATACTTTCAGCAGCATTAACTTTTCCATCTGCATTACTATCTGCGGTTGTTTTCACTAAAGATGTTCCTGAATTATTTTCATCGTAAATATCTGCTAATCCATCATTATCGGAATCCCAAGGAGCAGCTAATACATCCACCATTCCATCGTTATTTGGAGTACTTCCTCCTGCTTCTACAATATCTGGAATACCATCATTATCAGCATCTAAATCAAGATGATCTGGAAAACCATCTCCATCTGTATCTGCAGAAATGTTAGCTCCATCTACAAATGTAATGGCAGCATCATCTGCTTTTCCATCACCATCTGTATCGGTTCCTCCAGTTTTAAATAATGCCAGAGTGGCATCATCAATACCTATTGTTCCATCATTATCCGTATCAAAAATATCGGCAAAACCATCATTGTCAGCATCAGTTGTCACATCTACCAATCCATCTCCGTTAGCATCAATACCACCTGCTTCCACTAAGTCAGGAATACCATCATTATCGGCATCTAAATCAATTCCATCCATCAATCCATCGCCATCTGTGTCTAGATTTATATTTTCTCCATTAATAAAAGTGATAGCATTATCATTGGCAATACCATCTCCATTTGTATCTGTTCCTCCAATCATTAATAATGGGTCTGTTGTATCTTCAACTCCTGGAGTATTATCATCATCCGAATCATAAATATCAGCAAATCCATCGCTATCAGCATCAGTTCCGAGAGAACCATTTGGATTCAACCCATCAACCAGTCCATCTCCATTATTATCTACTCCTCCTGCTTCAACTATATCTGGAATTCCATCGTCATCTGCATCTAAATCTAAAAAATTTGAAATTCCATCTGAATCTGAATCCAAGCTTCCTATTTCTATTCCATTTGTCCATCCTAAAGTACCTCCTGCTGTATCTGTATCATCATATGTATCCGCTAACCCATCTCCATCCAAATCAACCATACTTGTAGGATCATTCGGAGTTGGATAATCTATCAATCCATCGCCATTAACATCTATGGCTCCAGCTTCAACCATGTCTGGAATTCCATCATTATCAGAATCTAAATCTAAAAAATTAGGAATTCCATCTCCATCTGCATCTGGACGTTCACAAAATCCAAAACTTGCAGAAAACGAAATAGCCTGGTTTCCACTTACTGTTGCTTCAGTATTAAAATACACCACCACAACAGAATCAATTGGTACTGGAAATGTAACTTGTGCTAACCCATCAGGGTAAGTTGTAGTATTTGCAATACCTGTAAAACTATTTGATCCAGAGTTAAAAATATTTGCTGAACCTGAAACCACATCAGTAGGTTTGATTGTATAAACTAAACCATTATAGTAACCTTTAAATTCCACATTATCAGTATATGCATTTGGGCTATAATCTACATCAATAGTTCCTATCTCAAGATTAGTAACAGGTTGACTAAATTTAAAAATATGCTCTGAATATCCTCCAACAGTAGAAGTTTGACGTAGTTTATAACTATTAAAAGTGTTAAATACATTAATACCTGTTCCGCCAGCTTCTACTCTAACAATTCCTAATGGATCCCTCCTTTCTAAAGTAACTGTAGTATTTCCAAAAACTGTAGCTGGTGATGCTGATGCTCCTATTGGGTCAACTCCTGCTCCCCAATGATCTTCAAAAGTCAAAGAATCAATTCCTAATACACATGCAGATTCAATTGCATTAGGAATACCATCATTATCTGCATCCAAATCATCAATGTCTGCAATTCCGTCGCCATCAGTATCAACAGTTCCAACACCAGTAATCTTAAAATTATCGAAAGCAAACCACCAGGCATAAGCTCCAGTATAAGTAAATCTAACTTTGGCATTGGAAGCGCCTGCTGCTGCTGTTAAAATATTAATCGAAGCAGTTGATGTTCCCGCATAGTTAGCATTACCAGTATATGTTTCTACTGTAGCCCAACTTATTCCATTGTAAACCTCAACTATCATAGTTGAGCTACAACACTCTCTATATTGATAATCAAATTCCACCAAAAGGGAAGCATCATAACTACTCGCATCAAAAACAGCAGTTTCCAAGGTGGCGTTTTGCGAATTTCCAGATCCATAATTGTCACTATCTAAAATGGCAAAATCGGAATCAAAATTACCTCCAATAGTCCTAGTGGACGGATTATTAAACACCCAAACCTGGCCAGATGAACCATTATCTATATTACTCCATCCTGCAGGTAAGGTTTGTCCTGTAAAATCTTCTTCCATAATCGTTGTCTGAGCAAATAAATTTATAGTCAAAAAAAGAGAAAGAAACAATGAAAACGAAAGAGAAGGAATATATCCCTTTGAAAAATTAAAGTACCTCATAATTAAAACCTAGTTTATTGTTAATGAATATTTGTTTGAAAGGGAGGTAATTTCTTATTTAGTTAAAGCAAAAAATATTGTTGAATTCTACTTTTTGAAATAGTTAGACGGATTCTTCGCTTGAAAGAATGGTGGTGTGTAGTTCTTTAGAGTAAAATAACGTGACAAAAAATTAAACTAAATGAGGAGGAGTTTTAATAGAATTTCAGTTATTGTATAGTTATTTTTTATTACAAATTGATATGAGAAAAGAATGCCAAAACGGAGATTTACATTTAAATCATAGCTTTTAATGTAGAAAAAATATAGTAAAACGTGACATAACATTACACCCAATATCACAATAAAACCTATAAAAATATGGACTATTTTAACGTTTTCGTTACGCAGACTTGCAGCTACTTTTTGTGAGACTATACCTGTCACAATCAACCAACTAAATATTTAATACTTCAAATACAATCTTCCAAAAACACTTAAGATTATATCTTTCATTTAATTTAATCGCAGGCGACTATTGTTCATTTAAAGTATTCTATTTTCTTTCATTCATAAATGCTTGTTATTTTTCACAAACATTTCCCTAAATTTGCCCATCAAAATTCAGCAGGAAGTGTAACTCAATATTTACATTTCAACATAACACAATGATTCAAAAACTTCTCATTAAGAATTACGCGATCATCGAAGAATTGGAAATCAATTTTTCGACCGGTCTAACTATCATCACCGGGGAAACCGGCGCAGGTAAATCTATTTTGCTTGGTGCGCTCGGTTTGATTATGGGAAACCGCGCCGACACCAAATCTCTTTACAATCAAGAGAAAAAATGTATCATCGAAGCTTATTTCCAAGTAAAAAAATACAAGGTCAAGGCTTTTTTTGAAGATCATGAAATTGATTATGATGATGAAGTGATTGTTCGTAGAGAGTTAACTCCTTCTGGAAAATCGAGAGCTTTTATTAATGACACACCTGTCAATTTAAAAATGCTACAACAATTGAGTGGTTCGCTCATCGACTTGCACCAACAATTTGACACCCTCGATATTCACAATGTTTCTTTCCAATTACGAATGATTGATGCCCTTGCTGGCAATGGCGATTTATTAGAAAATTATCAATCTACTTTCAAACAATATACTTCTGCCAAAAGAAATTTAGCGAAGCTGATCGAAAAGAGTCGAGCTGCTGATAAAGAAAGTGATTTCCTCAATTTCCAGTTACAAGAATTTAACGAAGTGGAATTGATCGAAGGCGAGTTGGAAAAAATGGAAGCCGAAATTACTCAACTTAGCAATGCCGAAGATATCAAACGAACCCTCGGTAGTGCATTTAATAGTTTGAGTGAAAGCGAAAATTCAGTCATTTCTAATCTCGAAGAAATAAGCATCGCTTTGGGAAGTTTACGGAAAGTATTCCCTGAGTTAGAAAAAATCATGGAACGATTCGATGGAGCGGTTTTAGAAATTCAAGATGTCGCTTCTGAATTTGAAAGAATCGCAGACGAAACAGAACACGACGGGGAAAGAATTTCAGAACTGCAAACTCGCTTGGATCTCATTTATAAATTACAAAATAAGCATCATGTCAAAACTGTCAATGAGTTGTTAGCAATTCAAGCAGATTTACAAATTAAAGTTGAAGCCTTCGCAGATTTGTCTTCCGAAATACAGCAAACAGAAAAGAATATTGAGAAATTTGAGCAAGAATCTAAAAAACTAGCAGCTCAACTTTCGAAAAAAAGAAAAGCAGTCGTTGGAGATTTCGAGAAAAAAGTTCAAAAACTTTTAGTGCTGCTAGGAATGGAACATGCCCAGTTAAAAATTGAAATTGGAGAATTAGAAGAATTGTCTTCAACAGGTTTGGATGATGTGAATTATCTTTTTGCTCCCAATAAAGGAAGTCAGTTTTTACCCATTAAGGGTATTGCCTCTGGTGGAGAATTATCTCGTTTGACTTTGGCTACCAAATCTTTAGTCGCAAGTGCCATTCCTTTACCAACTTTAATTTTTGACGAAATCGATACTGGAATTTCTGGAGATACGGCGCTGAAAATGGGAGGTATTTTACATGATCTTGCTAATCAACATCAGGTGGTAAGTATCACACACTCTCCACAAGTTGCCGTCAAAGCTGACAATCATTATTTTGTTTTCAAACAAATCAAAGGAGACAAAACAGTCACAAGTGTTCGACTACTCACACCCGATGAAAGGATACGGGCGATCGCAACAATGTTAAGCGGAAGTCCTCCTTCAGAATCAGCAATGAAAAATGCAAAAGAGCTTTTGGAGTTTTGAAAAGTGATGAACTATGAGTGATAAGTGATGAGTGTCCCCAATACAGACACACATGGTCAAGACACTCATCACTTATCACTCATAGTTCATCACTAATTCTAAAAACATGTACAACCATAAAAAATTCAAGTCCATCGAAAACAGCGGAAGCGGAGAAGTCTCTGCTGAAACCATCTTCGAATATTTCCAAAAAGAAAATATTTTGTGGGCAAATTACAGCGGCGGAAGTATCTTGTTAGGAAATATTATCGGAACAGTTGACGAGCAAGGAAAAATCGAAATGAGATACCAACACCTCAGCGACGACGGAACTTTTAAAACTGGAAAATGTATTTCCACGCCCGAAATTTTACCCAACAAAAAAATCAGACTGCACGAAAGTTGGGAATGGACAAGTGGAAAAAATGGCAAAGGAAATTCAATTATAGAAGAAATTTAATTAAAAATAGTGATGAGTTAGAAGTGATAAGTGATGAGTCATCTCACATAAATAGCACGATCAAAAAACTCATCACTTATCATTCATAACTCATCACTAAAATCAAAATAACTATGTCAAACAACTTACTAGCAGGAAAAAGAGGTATCATCTTCGGTGCACTCGATGAACAAAGTATCGCTTGGAAAGTCGCTGAAAAATGTGTCGAACAAGGTGCAAAAATCACTTTAACCAATGCTCCAGTTGCGATGCGTTTTGGAAAAATCAATGAGCTCGGTGAAAAACTAAATGCGGAAATCATTCCAGCTGATGCAACAAGTGAAGAAGACTTAGAAAATCTTATCACCAAATCCATGGAAGTTTTAGGTGGAAAATTAGACTTCGTTTTACATTCTATCGGGATGTCTTTGAATGTTCGTAAAAATAGAGCATACACCAATATCAAATACGATTGGATGCAAAAGACTTTTGATATTTCTGCGATCTCTTTTCACAAAGTGATGCAGAAATGTATGGAATTAGATGCCGTTAATGATTGGGGAAGCATCATGGCGTTGACTTATATTGCTGCTCAAAGAACATTTCCAGACTATAATGAAATGGCTGAATCCAAGGCATTATTAGAATCATTTGCTAGAAGTTTTGGTTATCATTACGGAGTAGAAAAGAAGGTACGAGTCAACACTATCTCCCAATCTCCAACTTGGACGACAGCAGGAAGTGGAGTAAAAGGATTCCAAGAATTTTTCGATTACGCAGATAAAATGTCTCCACTTGGAAATGCTCCCGCTGAAGCCTGTGCAGATTATTGCGTAACGATGTTTTCTGATTTAACGAGATACGTTACGATGCAAAATTTATATCACGATGGTGGATTTTCCAACATGGGAATGAGCCCTGCATTATTACCTGATCCTGAATAATTGAATTCAGTTTTTGATCAATGAAAAGCCTCTTGCCAAAACAAGAGGCTTTTTCCTTTTGCTAAATACCTGACCTTCCAAATTTAAAACATTAGTTATCTTAGCTTTTAATTTGACCAAAAATCTAAAAACTTTTCAATATGAAAAAACTGATACTCTTTATTTTCTCTCTCATTTCTTTAAATGCTGTTGCACAACCAATTGAAGCAAACCTCTTAGGAACTTGGAGTGACTCTACTATTCCACCAACTTCTTTTTATGATAATCCTTACAATGAAGTTTGGGGACTAGCCGTGAATGATAGCGAAATTGCGGTAATGGGAACTACTTTGGGAACTCATTTTATTGATGTTACAGATCCGAATAATCCAGTAGAAATCACAGATGCCTTTGTCGCAGGAGCTGCTCAAGGAACAAATATTATCCACCGAGATTTTCATGATTTTGGAGGATATCTATATGCAGTTTGTGATGAGAGTCAGAGTAGCACTTTGCAGGTGATAGACATTTCTGATTTACCCAACTCTACAACCGTAGTATATGATTCTAATGAATTCCTTGGTCGATCTCACAATATTTTTATTGATTCGGCTGCTGCAAGAATTTATGCTTGTGGTGTTAGAAGACCAGGAATGTCTGGTTTTATCAATGTGCAAATTATTGATATTTCTGACCCAGCGAATCCTACTGTTTTAAATGAGTATAATGGTATTCCTTACGCGCATGATATCTATGTTGAAAATAATATTGCTTATGCTAACTGCGGAAATAGTGGTTTTTTTACCGTCGATTTTACAGATGCCAATAACCCTATCATTTTGGGATCAATGACTACCTATGAACAACAGGGCTACAACCATTCAGGCTGGCTAGATCGAGATGGAAAGCATTATTATATGGCTGACGAAACTTGGAATACGGATTTGAAGGTAGTTGATGTTGCTAATTTTGAGGATATGTCGGTTATCACTACTTTTAGTGCAGAACAAACTTTGACGACGATTCCTCACAATTTGATTGTTCGCTGCGATCGGTTATATGTTTCTTATTATTACGAGGGAGTCCAAATATTTGATATCTCTGATCCAACCAATCCCGTTCGTACTCATTTTTATGATACCTCTACTCGACCTAATACCAACAATTACGAAGGTGCTTGGGGCGTATATCCTTTTCTCCCTTCAGGAAATATTTTAGTATCTGATATGCAAAATGGATTATTCGTTTTGGAAGCCATCAGCGACAATGAATGTGAAAATTCTGTAAGTACTAAAACGCCTAATGAAATTTATAACAATATAATTTCTTATCCCCAACCTGCTGCTGATTTTATTAAAATAAAATTACAAACAACTGAGAGTCACGATAATACTAATTTCGAATTAATTGATTTGACTGGAAAAACAGTTCAAGTTTTCGCCTCGCAAAATTTGCTAGAAGGGAAAAACGAAATTACGTTCGACTTAAATAGTTCTATTTCCAATGGTATTTATTTCCTCAGAATTTCTAGCGAAAAAGCAAGCCAATCGCATAAAGTGATTATTGGGAAATAGTTTTTTTTGCCGCAGATTGAGCTGATTATTATGATTTTATATGATTTCTTTTCTTACATGATGAAGAAAAATCATAACGATCATGAAAATCTGCGGCAAAAAAAATCACGTTATCATTTTCCTAAAATCCCTGCCATTCAAAAATACATTTCCACAATTGAAGTTATATTCCTAATTTCGACGTTTGATTGAAAAAGGAAATACCTATATGATTTTTTGGAAAAAAAAGACAACAGCAATTTTTGGAAAAAAAGAAAAACTCTTGTTCTTCTTTTTAGTGATTAGTTTATTTTTTTCAACGAACATTCTTGCTCAAAGAGGAGGACAAACAACAGATCAAAGATTCGGCCAGGGTCAACAAGGTGGCCAACAAGGTACTCCGCTTCAATCTTTTCGAAAAATTCCAAAAGACTCTCTCCTTATTTTTTATTACTACATTGAAAATCCAAATGAAGAATTTCCTTTCCAAGATACTTTGTTGGATAGCTATTTTCACCAATTTGATCCTGCTCGGAGTCGAGTTTTAGATCATGGATCTTTGGGATATTTAGGAAGTCCAACCTTTCCGCTTTTCTACCAATCCTCAGTTCGACAAGGGTTTGATGTAGGTTTACATCAATATGATTTATATAAAATAAAAGTTGATGATCTTCGATTTTATAATCTTAAAAGAGCCTATTCTGATTTTTATTTTTCGCAAGGAGGTTCACAGGATGACATTCAACTGAAAGGAAAATTTAGTCGAAACTTTAATAAGAATGTAAATGTAACGATAGACTATCATCGAATCAGTCAATATGGTTCCTCCGCTCCTGTTCGATATTTTTATCAAAATCAAAGAGCGAGACACACCGCACTTGCAGGTGGTTTGACTTTTAAAAATGATGCAAATACCTACCAAGGATTTTTTGCTTTTTCTAATAACATTCATCAACAAGAAGACAATGGCGGGATTGTATCTGACACCTTCTTTTTGCAAGATGACAATGGATTTGCGAGTACCTTATCTATTCCAGTTTGGTTAGATGATGCGGAAACTCGGCACTCCGAACAAGAGATTAGTTACACTCATTATTACAATTATAATCCGATTCAATTTAAGGAAAATAGAAAAAGAAAAGCTGAAGAAAAAGCTATAGCAAAGGCTGCGGCAGAAGCTGCTGCTGCTCGAGCTGCAACTTTGGATTCTTTAGCAAAGATACAAGTTGACTCCAACTCAATTTCAAAGTCCGATAGTTTGAAAATTGAAAACCCGACTCTGGATACCTTAAAAAATACTCAACCCGATACCTTAAAAAATCCCTCAGTCGATTCATTACAAAAAATAAAAGTGGATTCCATTTCCAATCAACGCCCTTCTCCCAGAGCCTTTGGACCACCTCCAAGTTTTGCAAATAGTCCTCCTAAAAATATGGTTCCCAAAGGCAGAACTTATACTTTGATGCATCGAGTCGCCTACAAAAAGGGAACCTATCAATTTTCCGACATCTCCGCTTTTGCCGATTCAAGTTATTGGAAAAATTTATTACTCGATGATCGTGGTCTTCGACATTTTGTGCAAACCAGAAAAATCGAAAACACCTTTGCCATCAGCACTTTTAAACCTCGAAAACCTAGTGCTGATAAAGTTAAAAGACAAAGTG
>CAYGRM010000165.1:0-13924 GCA_964352225.1 uncultured Saprospiraceae bacterium
CTCTAAATCTTGCGTGTGAAAAAGTTAACTCTTTCATAGTGTAAATTCGAAAAGCTAGTTAATTTTTATGAATAAATATTTATGCTTTCAAACTTAAATTTAGAAGAATGTTAAGTGATTTTAATTTCCAAATATTATATTTTACGTATGACTCAAATTTATAACACATTTCACTAAGATACAAATTTGCAAACTTATATTTTTAAAATTTAACACTTTACAGAATTAAAAATATGTAATTACTCCTTTTTTAAACATAAATTTATATTCCATATATTAACTATATGATCCATTTTCCTATTAAGTCTACAATTTCCCCAGGTCTTTTCACCCAATCGAAATGACTGATACCTTCAGACCTTGCGTCTAAAAAATACTTTGACAATTCTATTCCAACATTTCGTAATACCCAAAATGAACTTTTCTACTTGAGCCAACTGATGAATTCCCAACACCTCGCACATGAATGATAAATACTTCAAATACTAATTCAGAAATTTGTTTTACCAAAATCTCATAATTAAACTACCTCGCAGCAAGCTGACGAGGAGTTAAAATTTCAGTTAAATACGAAAATAACCACTTACCGATTTTTTTTTAGACGCTGACTTTTTATGTTTAATACTATTCCCTAATTGCTATTCTTTAGTTCTCTGCACCTGATACAAGCATCGGGGAATTCTTTCGATTAAAGATTGACGTTGTTTAAAATGTCTTACTGGCTTCTGAAAATATCTTCATTACAAAAATCAGCTTTGCAAGTTATTTTTTTCAAAAATCGTATTTACTTTTTTCCATAAAAAATCATACGCTTACATACTAGAGCTTGTCTAAACTTCTCTGATTGATTTTAGGTGGACAAATTTAGACTAGCTGTTACTATCTGACCCATTGTTTTTTTTTGAATAAGAACTTATTTCCAGAGAACTATTTCCCAAAAATATCTAGTAAAGCAAACGATCACAATAACATTAAACTTAAAAATATGAAAAATTTATTATTGCCCATTCTAATTTTGACCACCCCTATTTTAAACGCCCAAATTGAAAATCGGCATGAAGTAACTGTCCAACTAAAAGATGGAACTACCATCGAAGCGATGGTTGACGTAAATCCAAATTATCCATGGAGTGATCAAAAGTCAATCACTATTTTTGATCGATCACTAGCAGATCAAACTAGAATCAAGCGAAAACAAAGAAAAAAATATAAAGCGAGCAAAGTAGAATATTATGAAATCAATGGTAGACGATGGGAATCTCATAAAGTATTAATGCCCGAAGGTGAATATGGGGCTATGGCAAAAGGAGTTCCAAACTACACATTTCTTGAAAGAATTGAAGAAGGAGCTATCTCAGTTTACCAAGGCTATTCTTACCCTCCTGGTATGGTTGCTGGCGAGATGACTTATGAACGTATCTATGAAGGAATCCGAAATACGCCAAACTATTTTGTAATAAAGCATAAAGACAAAAAACCAAAGGTAAAATATATCAGTAGTATCAATATTGAAAAATGGATCAAAGATGCGCCTGGTGTTTACGAAAAATTTTCAGCTGGTGAGTATGGTAATTTTAAAAGAAAGGAAGGAAAAAAATTAGGTAACTTTCTCAAAGGACAAATTGAAAATGAAAATCCTGATCTGATTATTAGAATTATTGAGGAGTATAATCAGGAAATGCAATAAATTATTTGCAAAAAAAGAAGTCATCCCGGTTTTTTGATAAGTCAAAAAATCGGGATTCTTTTTCCCAAAACGAATTACAACAATTGAAATATTAGAAAAAAAAACGACCTTTGTGGCTACATTGCGCAAGAGATTTAAAAAATCTACACACCGTCAAAATAGTCGTAAATCTTATTTAAAAAAATAAATTATTCTAATAATGAAAAATTCAATTATTTTATTTACTGTTTTTATTTTGCTGTCACTCTCATCTTGTGGTGGCAACAGCGCTGAAGAAATTGCTATCAAAGAAGAACTTCACCAACTAGATTCCATTAGTACTGAAATTGATGAAGTTGTCACCGAACTTGATACCAACTCAAAGGCCTTAGATGAGGCAATTACCGAAATGGAAAAAGCTTTAAATCAATAATCCTTTTCTCCATAATTATTCTATTGTTAATCATAAACTTGAAATAATGAAAAATTTAAAAACGATATTCTCACTTGCCCTCTTGATATTTTTTTTACTCTCTAGCAATGAAATATTTGCGCAAGGACAAGCAAAAGACCAAGAAAATAAGAAAATAGAGACCACTAAAAAAGTGGAACAAAAAACAGATTCTAATTCAGACCAAGCCATGGATTATCATGACGGAAATGACGAAAAAAAAGATAAAAAGGAAAATAAAGGAAACGCCTATGAGAAAACCAAGGGCGAAATAAAAGGAAATAAATTTGCCAATACCAAACCTGAAGAAGCAAGAATTCGATTGGAAGCCCAAAAAGGAATGGCTAAAGCTAAGATCAATTTAGGAAAAGAAAAGTCAACTGCAGCTAGAGCAAAAATTGCTGCAGCAAAAGTTGAATTAGCTAAACAAATCAAAGAAGGTAAAATCTCAGAAGAGGAGGCCTCTCAAAAAGATATGGCCATCAAAAAAGCAGAAAAAATCTTAACTGATCTAGAGGCAACAATCCAAAAAGTAACTGAAAAAGTGAACTAAAAAAGCGACTCTACCAACAAAGGTTTAGCATAAATACTCATAAAATAGCCAACTATGCAATTTCATAGTTGGCTATTTTTTTTTATTTTTGCGGCATCAAATCTGAAGCATTTTAAATTATTAAAATTTTATATAAATAAATTAAATCATGGGAAGAGCATTTGAATACCGCCGAGCTGCAAAAGAAAAACGATGGGCCACCATGTCTAGAGTTTTTCCAAAAATATCTAGGCAAATTACTATGGCTGCTAAAGAGGGAGGTCCCGATCCCGAAATGAATCCTAAATTGCGATTAGCTATTCAGAATGCTAAGGCAGCCAATATGCCAAAAGATAATGTCACAAAAGCCATAGATAGAGCTTCTGGAAAAGATGCGGCTGATTATACCTTAGTGAATTATGAAGGAAAAGGGCCGCATGGAATTTTGGTTTTTGTGGAGTGCGCTACTGATAATACCACTCGAACGGTTGCTGATGTAAATTCATATTTTAGTAAGGCAGGTGGTGCATTGGTGCCAACTGGTTCACTTGAGTTTATGTTTGATCGAAAAGCAGTTTTTGAAATTCCATTTGTGGAAGGAATGGATTTGGAAGAGATGGAATTGGACTTGATTGATTTTGGTTTGACCAAAATTGAGCAAGATGATGACACTATATATATTTATGGAGATTATACAGATTTTGGTACATTATCAACTGTCTTAGAAGAAAGGAATATTGAAGTTTCTAAAGCTGATTTGCAACGATTTCCGACTTCACCTGTTGAGTTTACGGATGAACAAATGGTGGATATTGAAAAGATGTTGGATAAGTTGGATGAAAACGAAGATGTCCAAGCGGTGTTTACCAATATGGAATAGAAAACTTTGAACATTGAAGATTAGAGTTTATTCGATGGACGTTAAACGTTTTACGTTCTCCAATACAACTTCATTTAGACTAAAGTCTATTGAACATTGAAATAGATTAAAAAAATTGAATTAATAAATAACATAACATGATTGCAGAAATTCATACTGAGAAAGGATTAATGAAGGTAGAGTTCTTCGAGAAAGATGCTCCCATTGCTGTAAAAAATTTTACTGACTTGGCGAAAAAAGGTTTTTATGATGGGTTGACTTTTCACCGAGTAATTCCAAATTTTGTGGTTCAAGGTGGATGTCCAAATGGCATCGGAAATGGAGGCCCAGGTTACAAAATCCCATGCGAATTGGATGGTGAAAACCAATTCCATGACAAAGGGGTTTTATCCATGGCACATGCTGGTCGAAATACTGGAGGCTCACAATTTTTTATTTGCCACAGTCGAGATAACACAGCTCACTTAGACAGAAATCACACTTGCTTCGGGCGAGTTTTCGAAGGGTTGGAATTAATTGATGGAATTCGTCAAGGAGATGTAATGACTAAAATTGTCGTAATTGAAGACGAGGCTTAGTCTAATTATAAATTAAAAATTAGCGGTGTTAGCTTTCATTGAGCTAACACCGCTTTTTATTTTAAGGACATTTTTTGTCTTTCGATAATTCTAAAATTTCCTCCAGAAACAAGGCATCTATTTCTTGGTTACCTTCCATGGGAGGAACTTTTCTGACGTAGCCTTTTAACTTTACATACACCTCTACTCCACCATCTACAGTTCGTAAATATTGTCTCTCCAAATTCAAATATTCACCTTTCATTTCCACCGGCATTTTCATTTTTTTGTCGCAGGAAACGAACATGTTAGCATCAGCCATATAAGAATACATACCTTCAAAAATATTATCCGTTTTTTCAGGTGTTGGATTTTCTTTCGGTTCAACAGGTTTTTCCACTTCTTCTTTTATCGTAGAGTTTTCTGTAGTTGAGCTAGAGTTGGGATTTGAATTGCAACTCATCAAAAGTGCAATTAACAAAATTGAAATAATATTTTTCATGATTAATAATTTACTTTTTCGCCTACGCAGTTTTTTCCAATTTCCATCTTCAAAAATGAAGTTACTTCGATTTCTTTTATCTCGGTCCCATCTTCCAATTTCATCGATTCAAGAACTTTACCTTTAAAAGTTAACAGTACAGGTTGTTCATCCATTTCAAAAGCGATGTACCTATTTTTTATTTTTTTATAAACTTCTTCTTCTTGCCTGAGGTTCATCACAACTCCTTCACAAGTAATAAAAATGGGGAAATTGCCAGCTAAAGAAAAGGGTCCTCTGAAGGTCAGATTATCATCGTGGTTACAACTTACTAAAAATAGCAATCCAATCAGCAAACTTGGCCACCTTAATTTCATTATATTTTTTTTAACGAAAACAAAAAAGGAATTCGTAGGTTTAATTCTTCTTTCAACTTATAAAGAAGCCATCCAAATATCGCAAAAATGAATAAAAAAATCATCACGCTCTTCGTAATTATTACGATGTTATTTTGGGCGATTAATTTTCATATGGCAAAAATTGCTTTGAATTATTACTCACCGATGGCGGTTGCAGCTATTCGTTTTTTCTTTGGAGTTTTAATCCTATTTCCAATTATGTGGGTACAGTATAAATCGCCGAAACTTCCTGTCAAGTTTTCAAAAAAAGATTGGTGGAATATTTTTTTAACTGGCTTCTTTGGTTTCTTTCTCACCATTTATTTTTTCAACAAAGGACTTACAACCACGAGTGCAATCAACAGTTCTTTGATTATAGCAACGAGTACCATTCTTACTGCTGTTTTTGCATTTTTTTCAATGAGAAAAAAATTAGTTAAACTTCAATGGTTGGCGATTGTCATCAGTTTTTTAGGTGTAGCGATAATTTTGGTCAAAGGAGACTTGATTCAATTATTAAATTTGAAAATTGAAGCAGGTGATTTTTATATTTTGATGATGGCGATTGTTTTTTCTATTTCGCAGATCATTATTGAAAAGAATTTATCACACGTGGATTCTATCGTCACAACTTCATTTGCATCATTAGCTGCTTTGATTTTATTTATTTTCAGTTGTTTGCCAGAGTTAATCTCAGTTCCAATTCCAAGTGATTTTGCATTTTGGGGAAGTATTTTATTTATGGGGATTTTAGGAACTGGTATTGCCTACGCTTTTTTCTATAAAGGTGTAGTAGAATTGGGAGCGACGAAGTCTTCTTTATTTATGAACCTGATTCCGTTATTCACGGTTTTAACGGCTTTTCCATTTGGAGAAATGGTTACTCCGATTCAGTTGGGAGGAGGGGCAATTATTATTTTTGGATTATTAATTTTCGGTTGGTCTAGGGTCAAAAACAAGAAGAGTAAGTTTAAATAGTAAACTATAGGTTCTAAATGAATTCATTTGGTCAATTATAAATAGTTATTGAGTTATTGGTTCTCAAGTTATTTCCAAAATGGTACTTCTATAAATTGTAAGACTAATAACTCATTAACCAATAACTTAGTAACCAAATGAAATCATCTAAAACCAAACTATAATTTTTTTATCACAAAAAAAAGAGTTTTCCCTCAGTTACACCTAGTTTTAAACTCGGTGAGACTGTGAGAAGACTCTTTTTTAATTCCGTGATAAATATCTGACTATCAATTAGTTAAAGTTACTAAATGGATCATCGTCCTCCTCATCATCAAACATATTTGCCAACGGATCAGCAAACGACATTCGCGATTCCAAGTAATCTTTACTTAATATACTGAAGGCAGCCAAGCCATGTAAAACCAATTCCATATAAGTGTGAAGATCTTCTTTTGGCAAACCAAATTGCTCCACGAACTTTTTCAAACCGGCTACTTTTTCCAATTCTTTTTTGAAATCTTTTTCACTCATATCATTCAAAAAGTCCACTTCATTTCCTCCTGAAAACCAAGCTCGAATAGTTCCATAAGGATCACTCATTTGACCTTTTTTCAACTTCTCAGGATTGGGGAAAGTGACCATGAATTCATCTTTGATCGCAGCTGCCATTAATTTCATCGCTACATTATAAGGTCCTTCTTGTTCTCCTTCATAAACTAATTCCACCTTTCCAGTTATCGCAGGAACAACACCCCAAAAATCTGTTATTCGAACTCTGGTTTTTTTATCATTATTGATCAACATTCGACGCTCAGCGGTACTCACTAAGTTTTCATAACCAGAAATACTTAATCGAGCAGAGACCCCACTTTTTTCGTCAATGTATTCACTTTCTCTTGCTGCAAATGAAATTCTTTCCATTAGGATTTTCATCATTTCAGGTATCTCGATCTTTTGTTCTTGCTCTTTCGCTAAGTTCGATTCTTGACTGGTGATGGTTCTAGCAATCTCCATCGTCTTTGGATAATGAGTCAAAATTTGACTTTCAATTCTATCTTTCAATGGAGTGATAATACTTCCTCGATTAGTATAATCTTCAGGGTTGGCGGTAAAAACAAATTGCACTTCCAAAGGTAATCTTAGCTTAAATCCTCGAATTTGCATATCACCTTCTTGCAAAATGTTGAACAACGAAACTTGAATTCTCGCTTGCAAATCTGGTAACTCATTGATCACAAAAATACATCGGTGCGATCGAGGAATTAATCCAAAATGAATGACTCGCTCATCTGAATATGGCAATTTTAAAGTCGCCGCTTTGATGGGGTCAACATCTCCAACCAAGTCTGCAATACTTACATCTGGTGTCGCTAATTTTTCCACATATCGCTCTTCTCGATGGAGCCATTCGATGGGTGTATCATCTCCTTTTTCAGCTATTAATTGAAATGCATATTTTGAAATTGGAGCCATTGGATCATCATTCAATTCACTTCCAGCTACTATTGGCACATACTCATCAAGTAACTTAACCATTAGTCGAGCTAACCGAGTTTTGGCTTGTCCTCTTAATCCTAGCAATAGAATATTATGTTTGGATAAAATTGCTCTTTCTAGATCGGGTAAAACAGTATCCTCAAATCCGAGTATTCCTTCAAAAATGGTATCTTTCTTTTGAAGTTTTTTTATCAAGTTAGCTCTTAACTCTTCCTTGATTGATTTAGGTAAGTAATTAGTGGCTTTCAGTTCTCCTAATGTCTTTGCTTGCTTCATTCTATGTAAACTATTTACGGTTTATCTTTTTGAAAAAAAAATTAAAAATCGATTTAGTAAAAGTACATAACAATGAGAAAAGGAGAATGTTTTGTCAGTTAAAAAAAACAAGATGTTTCCGAAATTAAAAACTAGTATTTTGCTTAGATTCAATCTAGCGATGAATAAATATCATGATCATTTTTTTGGCTCTTAGACAATTCTCGTAAATTTTAGGAACTCCAAAAGAACGTTAGAATTTTTAGCCACATAGACACCTAGAAAACATAGTCCTCAGAACAATTACAGTTTTCTATGTGTCCTATGTACCTATGTGGTAAAAACGTATTTCGAAAGTTTACAGGATTTGTCTATGAACCTAATTTTTTAATGTTTATTGCTTCACTCGAGGCGAGACTTCCTTTCCAATTAGTTCAATGGATCGCATTAATTGCTCATGTGAAAGTCCAAAATCCATTTGAAAACTAAACCTAGAAATACCTCCCAATGCTTCACTATGTCGTAAAATTTTCTCTGCTACCTCGGTTGGACTGCCAATGACAATTGCTCCGGTTTCACCACTTTGAGCATCGAAATGACCCCGTTGCATAGGTGCCCATCCTCGCTCCTTACCTACTTCATTCATGACATTTTCATAGCCAGGATAAAAAATATCCATCGCTTTTTCTTTCGTTTCAGCAACATATCCCAATGAATGTAATCCTACTTCTAATTTTTCAGGTGAATGTCCTGCCTTTGCTCCAGCTTGTCTGTATAAGTCAACTAAAGGTCTAAACCGATGAGTCTCTCCTCCAATAACTGCCACCATCAATGGTAATCCCAATGTACCTGCTCGAACAAATGATGCTGGTGTTCCACCGACACCTACCCAAATAGGCAATTGTTTTTGTAAAGGTCTAGGATAGATTGCTTGGTTACGAAGTGTTGGACGAAATTTTCCTGACCAATTGATGATTTCATTATCTCGAATGGCTAGCAATAATTCTAATTTTTCTATGAACAGCGCATCGTAATCTTGTAGATTCAAACCAAATAATGGAAAAGCATCCGTAAACGAACCACGTCCTGCAACGACTTCTGCACGTCCATTAGAAATCAAATCTAATGTCGCAAAGTTTTGAAAAACCCGAACAGGATCAGCAGCACTTAATACAGTAACTGCACTTCGTAGGCGAATATTTTTGGTGCGAGCAGCGGCAGCAGCTAAAATCATAGTAGGTGCAGAATCTAAAAAATCTTTTCGATGATGCTCCCCAATTCCAAAATTATCAATACCGACTTGATCGGCGAATTCTATTCTTTCGAGCAATTCTGCTATGGATTTTGCATTATCTTCTGCTCCATCATTTTGATTATTTTGAGGTGCTGCTGCGAAGCTATCAATTCCTATTTCCATATATGTTTATTTTAAATAGCGTTTTAAAATAGTTGGATTTTTTGATTTAAGTTCTAAATCATTTAAACTGCTAATTAGATTTTATCACTTTAAAATTAGCATAAAAACTCAATATGATGGCTGATGCAGAAAATATTGTCATTACTGTTCCAGGTACAAAATTGACAAACCCTCCCAAATCCAAAAAAAGAAAATAACCCAAATCAGCCAATCCACCACAGATGGCAGCTAAGAAAATGGCATTCCTATTTCCCTTCCAGATATAGAAAGCAGAAATCAAAGTCACTATCCCTATCCAAAATAAATTAAACCCATGCTGCGCAATCACCGCTCCAGCAGCAGCAGGATAGTTCATTTGCAAAGTAGTGGGGTCGACTGCATCGGCGATGCCACTAACTGCGGAAGACATATCATTGGCATTGATGAAGTACACGGTGATGGCACCTGCGAAAATGTGAACTACTCCCCAGATTATCCATAGGACGGCAGAAACTTTAAATAAAACAGACAGATTTTTCATAATTTAGTTTTGAATCATTATTTGTAAAATAAAATCCAAAACTAAGTTGAAGAAAAAAGGCAAGCATTAATATAGATTAAGAAATGAAGCAAATCATTTTTTATTTTTCCTTTCGCCTTTGACCTTGCTTAAGGCTTCTGGAGTGATTCCCAGGTAGGAAGCGATCATTCTTTGGGGAACTCGTTGTACAATATCAGGGTAGGTCTCCACAAAATGTTCGTAACGCTCAATAGCCGATGCACTCATCAGCATGATAACTCTCTTTTGAAGCACACCTATTCCGTTTTATCAATTTTTGGACATCTGCTATTTCAATGTCCTTTTCTCTTTGGATAACAATTGAGTCTTCAAGCGCATCGATAAATAAGTCACTAGGTTCAGCTTGGGAAATACTATCTGCGATGATCCAGCCTTCAGAGGCAAACATAAAAATATGTTCTTTTCCTTTTTCGTCAATACTATAACTTCTGAGAAGACCTTGTTCTACTTTAAATATTTTACTATTTAATTCTCCTTTGTGTTGTAAAATTTGGCCTTTTATTATTTGGACTTTTTTCAAGTTAATTGAGTTTTTACTTTGGTTTAAAATTTTCAGTTTAAGCTGTCGGGTGACTCAAAGTCCATCCTTCCCGCAACATTTGCATGACTTGAGGTTCTCTTTCTGCTCCTTCTTTTTCTGAAAATATTCCACTTCGAGCTGATAAAATAGTGGCGAAAATTGACGGAGTAAGGATAAGTGTTGGAACGAATAAAAGAATACTAAAAAATATTTTATAGACAATATTGTCAACAAATAAATTCAATAAAAATACCAACCCAACTGCTAAGGCAAAACCAATGATCCAACTGTACATGGCAGAATTATGATGGATCGCTTTACATTTTTTACATCGAGGAATTCCAATTAATATTTTTTGAAATTTGACTGAGCGATAGACTACTATATTCGTTCTATCTTTTTCATTATAAATTGGTGCGAAATAATTGTCAGACATTTCTTCTGTAAAGGCTTTATAACAATATTGGCAGAGGGTGCTGGTGGGTTCTAAGCGTTTGCGTTTTTCGTTGAGAATGTATCTAGTGGTTTGCATGTTGTTTTGATATAATTAGGAGATGGAGTTCAAGTTTTAATGTTTCGCTTCAGCGTTGGTTGGCAACTTTTACTAGCAGCGAGGGCTAAGATTTTATTTTTTTAAAAAAAATTGAAATTGTTTCATTCTCTTTTCAGGTCTCCCTTAGTTCTATTTCAAATCTCTTAGGTTTAAGATTTTTCGAAATCTGATATCCTTTTGAATTCTTGATTAGGCGTTCCCAATCTATTATATTTGAGCTTTGGGTTGACCAACTATTATAGCTTTTAAGTTCACCAATTCGTACTGAATCAAAAAAAAGAGTTAATCTCAATTGCAGAAATTCATCTTCGTTTGGGATTTCAAATTGCCTCGTCAAATTAAAGTTAAATTCCTTCCCATTCCCGTCATGCCAATCATTATTTCCATATTGAAATAGCATCATATCTTCTTCTTCATGTTCCAATTCCTCTTTGATTTTATACTCTTTGAAAAATTTGAAAAAAATCTTGATTGCCTCATCAGTATTCCTAATTTCATTTATTTCGGTTTTTAAAATTTTAACTGAATCTTTTGGCTTGATATATTTCATCATGCTACGATTGAGGGGGAAGATGAATTTGATGGATGGACGAGGCCTTCACCTTTTATTAGTTTTCGGACGATTATGGAGGTGAGTGTGAAATGAATAACCAACACCCAACAAGGAATTTCCAATGTCCAACTATAAGATGTAAGAGCAGTTGGATATTGGATATTCCTTAGCGAAGCGTTCGATATTGGTTATTCAAAAATTACTTCACTCGTAATTCCTTTTTCAAAATCTTGCCAGTAGCACTCATCGGTAGCGAGTCTACAAATTCAATTTGTCGAGGATATTTATAATCGGCAATTCGTTCTTTTGTCCATACCTTCATTTCGTCTTCCGTTGAAGATTGACCTTCTTTCATAATCACAAATGCTTTGATATTTTCCCCAAATTTATCATCAGGAACTCCGATCACCGCGACCATAGAAACACCTTCATGCTTCATCATTACTTCTTCCACTTCTCTTGGATATACATTTAGTCCACCTCGGATAATCATGTCCTTGGTTCGATCGACGATGTAGTAATATCCATCTTCATCTTTGGTTGCTACATCACCTGAATGTAACCAACCATTTTGAATAGTTTGGGCAGTAGCTTCTGGCTTGTTATAATATCCTTTCATCACATTATGCCCTCGGTAAAGTAATTCTCCTTTTTCCCCAACTGGAACTTCGTCGCCATTATCATCTACCAATTTTACTTCGACTCCCCAAACTGGTTTTCCAATCGAACCAGGTTTTCGCACATCATGTTTATGGTTAAAAGTTACGACTGGCGAACCCTCCGACATTCCATATCCTTCCATAATTGGCACCTTGAACTTCGCTTCAAAATCTTTCAATACTTGAACTGGCAGAGATGCTCCTCCTGAAAAACAAGTTCGAAGATTCTTGCTAATCTTATCGGTATCATATTTTGAAGAGTCAAAATTAACCATGCCCCAATACATAGTAGGCACTCCCGCAAAAATAGTCACATCATGTTTTTGTAATAATCCAAAAACATCATCTGCATCAAAACGAGGTAACAATATATTATGTGCTCCTTTGTAAACGCCTGAATTCATTAAAACAGTCATGGCAAAAATATGGAACAAAGGCAAGACAATGATTTGAGTATCATCATGAGTGACTTCTCCAAGATCAGAAGAAATAATAGTATTCAACATGATATTGGAATGCGACAGCATTGCCCCTTTTGGTTGTCCAGTTGTTCCCGAAGTGTAAATAATTACCGCAGTATCATTTGGCTCAGAAGCTAATTTTTTAAAAACAGGAGATTGACCTGCCATCAATGACCCTAGCGTTTGCGTTCCCTCGATCGGACTTGGGTCGGTTGGTTTTGCCGTAATCATATAAAACTGCTCACAAGAATCTACCTCTTGAAAACCTCCATATCCCATTTCGCCCATTGGCAAGTCCGGCGTTCCTACAAAACAGAAAAATGCTTTCGCTTCACTATCTCGAAGGTGATAGGCAATTTCATCTTTTTTTAATAAAACGCTCAAAGGCACCACAGTTGCCCCTGCTTTTAAAATCCCAAAATAAATCATCGGAAAGTAAGGTAAGTTCAAACAATCTATTGCAACCTTATCTCCTCTTTTGATTCCTTTACTTCTGAGGCCATTGGCAATTTGGTTGGCAGCTCCATTAATCTGAGCATAATTCAAAGTAGTTTCTCCAAAAGTAAAAGCAGGAGAAGTAGGATATCGTCTTGCGCTATCTTCTAAAATACAAGCTAAGTTTAACATTTATATTGATTTTTGTTTCTAAATATTTGAAGTCATTTTTTAAGTGTTCCAAAGTACAAAATGAATTTCGAATCTTTATAATGCCTATTTTATTTTTTTTAAAATCTTAAACGGTTTTAATGTAAAGAGGTATAATGTGGTTTTGTCGAAAAAAATCAACCTTTGTTTTAAAATGGACGTTATTACAATCATATTCTCACTAAAGATTTTCACAGATTAGTTTTATCAAAAAATCAATAAAAATCTGGGTAATCCGAAGTAAAATTTCTTCTTAAATTAAAAGCTAAAATTATGATAGATAAATTAAAAGAAACCTTCAATCAAGCGTCCGAAATTTTTAAAGAACAAACTTCAAACATTGGTGACGCCATCAAGGAAGGTTCTTCCACTTTTAGTGAAGCCGCCAAGGAAAAGTCCCAAAAGTTGATTGATGATTGGTTGATGGTTTTTCGGAGATTAGAAGAGTATGGATTTAAGATTACTAGTTTCGGTTTGGGAGTCGCAATTTCGCCTTCCTTGGAAGTAGAATTAGAAGCATCAGCAGAAAAATTTAGTCTAGAACGAATCAAAGAATTATTGGAAGAAAATAAGGATAGTACTTCTTTGAGTTCTGTTTTGAAAACCATCAAAATGACTTACGAAACTCATGGAAAAATCAGTAGCCAGAAATATGAAGTGGTTTTGGTAAAAGTGTTAGTAAAAATTACTCCTGAAATTAAGGTTGTACTGGGTGAACCAAAATTACATTTGTGAAGGATTAATGCCATCTAAGTGCCGACTCACAAATATCTATAAGAAATTTTAGTTTCTTTTTTCCTCTGATTTCGTTAAAAATACTCGTCGTAACGTAGGCTATGACTGCGCTTTTTGCCTCATCAGAGAAAAAAATAATTCTAAA
>CAYGRM010000166.1:0-7150 GCA_964352225.1 uncultured Saprospiraceae bacterium
TTTAAGAATTGGTCTAGAATTTTTTGAAGAAAAAGAAAACTCACTTTCTGAAATTAGATTTTCTCCTAATCCTTTTTTCCAGAAAACCTTGTTGAACATTCAAAGTGAAAAAGAGGAAGTAGCTGAGATTATATTCTATGATGAAGTGGGAAGAATTTTAAAAACTGAAAATTCCAACCTTCAAAAAGGAGCAAATTTGCTTGAAATGAATTTTTCTGAGATTGCATATTCAGGAGTTATTTTTTATCAAATAAAAAGTGAGCATGGGAAGGGAGAAGGAAGAATTGTAAAATTGTAATTTTAAATTTTAAATTTTTTAAGTCAAAATGGAAGAATTTACATTTAATGGTGATTGGGAATTTAAACTGGATCTCAAAACGATTTTTAACTCTAATTTAAATTGGAGAGAAAATATGGATCAACAATATGCCCAACCAAATGTAAAAATAGTTGACTATAAATCATACGATCCTGATCCACTAGATGAACAACTGAATACTTTAAATTATATAATTAATAATGATGAAAAAGTGCTTGAATCTGTTTGCAAAGCGCTAGATCCTATTAATCAAGATTATGGTGAGCGATGTGGAATGTATGATTGGTTTCCAAAAGATTTGAGTCCAGAAAATTTAGGAAAGGTGCTGCTCATTCAAGAAATATCTATCCTTAGGGAGCACAAAGATGACCAAGCATATTATGAATTAAGTTGTGGATATAAAGGGGATGGGGAACATGGTTTAATCATCGTAATGCATGGTAATCGATTAATTGAATACGATGCAGTTGGTGAGGTTGGTTACGGTAATTTATATAAAGATTTAGGAGAGCGAGCGAAAATATTTATAGAAAAGAATAAAATAGAGAACGAATTCCAAGCGCCTCAAATGCAAAAAGTTATACCAAAATATGGAAAATACAAACCTTGGCAAAAAGAATTATTAGGTGATTATCTCTCCAAACTTTTGAGGAAAAAGGACAATGAAAAATTAAAAGAAATTATATCGAGTGGTGAATTCGATGTTAATCATCGGATAGATTTTTATAATAGAAATTTGGTAGATTTAGCTGCTCATTATGGTAATCTTGAAATGATAGAATATGCAATCAGCAGAGGAGGAGATTTTTCGAGAGCGATGTTATATTGCACCGGCCCTCACCTCAAAAAAGATGTAGTTGAATGTTTGGTAAAGTATGGTGCCTCAGTTGATATTTTACATTGGAGAGGAGAAACGGCTTTATATCAATCAATTACAAGTTGCTCAAGTGCAATGTTTAGTGCTAAAAGAAATAAAGATAGAGATGAAAACGCTTACCATAAAGCAGTATATGAGTTAGAAAAACAAAAGGACAGCATTCAATTTTATCTTTCTATGGGAGCGAATCCTAACTCCATAAATGCTAATGGGGATGATTTTAAGACAGTTCTTAGAACGATGTGGAAAGCAGGATATGAGGAAGGAAATCGAATTATAAAAGAAATAGAGGAGTATATTAATTTACAGTAAAGAGATACTTCAAGTGGTTAATATTAGACTTTATTCTAAATGGAGTTGTATGGGAGAACGTAAAACGTAAAACGTTCAACGTCCATCGAACAAAGTCTATTGTAAAGAAATTTTAATATTTTTTCTAATAAATTTTGGTGCTTTTGGTACTTGTCAAAATTAGAAAAATCTTAGAGGGAGGAAATATTGAACATTGGAACTTTATCTTTGTATTTTTGTTATTAATACTTTCGCAGAAAAAATAAAATAGAAATAGATTTGAGTATCATGCAACTGGAACCGAAAGATTTATACGAGAAGTTAGAATTTGATAAAGTAATAGAATTATTACAAAGAGAATGCTTAGGTGAATTGGGTAAAAGTGCCATTAAGAATTTACCGATTCTAACGGTGCGAAAAGAGATCCATCAGCAGCTTTTAGAGGTGAGTGAATACAAGTTGAGCATCGATGAAAGCAAACATTTTCCGCTGACTTCCTATTCAGATTTATCTGATGATTTAAAGCATCTGGGGATTGAAGATTCCGTTTTGACGACCGAAGGATTGCAACGAATTAATAGGATTTTACTTTCCATTCGAGATGTTTTCAGATTTTTTACACCGACTCGCCAAGAGATTTTTCCTAACTTATATTTAATTATTCGTGATGTTGTTTTTGATGCTGAATTGATCAAAGCTATCGAACAAGTCATCGATGAAGAAGGGAAAATCAAACCTGATGCTTCTCCTGAATTATTGAAAATTAGCAAAGGGATTGGATCGAAACATAGAGAGTTAGATAAAGTATTCCGAGCGGTAATTACCAAGTATCGAAATCAAGGTTGGTTAACTGATAATGCCGAAAGTTATCGAAATGGTCGTCGGGTGCTAAGTGTTCCTTCGGAGCATAAAAGGAAAATTCGTGGAATCATTCACGATGAATCTACGACAGGTAAAACCGCTTTTATCGAGCCTGAAATTATTATCGATATTAATAATGATATTTTTGATTTAGAGACGGAACAGCGGAGAGAGGTTTACCGAATTTTAAAAGATTTGAGTACGACTTTGCGACCATATATTTCGTTGATGAAGGACTATCAAAATCTAATGATTCGATTTGATATCATACAATCAAAAGCTCGCTTAGCAGTCAGAATGAATGCAGCCCAACCCAAATTAAAAAAACATCCTCACTTCGGAATTCATACTGCTTACCATCCACTTTTATATTTAAAAAATAAAGAAATAAAAAAGGAAACAGTTCCTTTTGATTTGGTTTTTCATAATAACAATCGAATCCTAATGTTGTCTGGACCAAATGCTGGAGGGAAATCAGTTACGATGAAAACGGTTGGTCTGATGCAGCTGATGTTGCAAGCAGGAATGTTAGTTCCCGTTGATCCAGAATCAGAAATGGGGATTTTTACAAAAGTATTTGCAGACATTGGTGATCAGCAATCTTTGGAAGATGACTTAAGTACTTACAGTTCTAGATTGCAAAATATGCGAACGTTTCTAGAGCAAGCAGATGCAAATACTTTGGTATTGATAGATGAATTCGGTTCAGGTACTGATCCAAAGATTGGAGGAGCAATAGCCGAAGCAATTTTAAAAGAATTGAATGATCAAAAAGTATTTGGGGTGATCACCACGCACTATTCCAATTTGAAAATTTTTGCATTTAATTCTCCAGGAATCGTTAATGGTTCAATGACCTTTGATAAGGATAATTTAACCCCGACTTACGAAATGAAAGTTGGACGTCCCGGAAGTTCTTATGCTTTTGAAATTGCGAAAAAGACGGGATTAGATCAAAACGTTTTAAAATATGCTCGGCATAAAACGGGTAAAAACGAAAAAGCAGTTGACCAACTCTTAATTGATTTACAAAAAGAAAAGCAAGAGTTGGAGGAGAAGCTTGATAGTATGAAAGAGCGAGAAAGGAAGCTCGATAAGTTGATTAAAAATTATGAAAATCTACATCGAGATTTAGAGTTCAAGCGGAAAAAATTAAAGCTCCAAGTGAAGGAAAAAGAACTTCAACAAGTGGCTCGAGATAACAAAGAATTTGAAAAAGTCATTAGAGAAATTCGAGAAGAAAAGAACCTCGAAAAAGCAAAAAAGTTAGCTGCTAATGTGCGAGCGCAACGCTCTGAATTAGCAGAAAATGTAGATGGCTTAAGAGAGAAAGTTTACTATGAACCAACTGCATCGAAAGCTGCAAATGCAAAAATTAAAGTAGGGGACTTTGTGAAATTAAGGTCTGGAGGTGCAACTGGAACGGTCGAAAGTATCAATAAAAATAAAGCAATTGTTTTGATGGGAATCATGAAAATGACTGCCAACCTAAAGGATCTAATGCCCGCGAAGGAACCATTAGAAATTATCAGTTCGAAAAGAGTTCAGACCGATGTGGTTGATTCTGGGCCAACATTTGAATCAAAAATTGATTTGCGTGGGGTAACAAAAAGTGAGTCTCTCAGATTGATCGAATCCTTTGTTGATAAGGCTTTGATGACGAGTGCGACCCACTTACATATTTTGCATGGCAAAGGAAGCGGTGCATTGAGAGAGGCGGTGAAAATGAAATTGCGAGAGTATAAGGATTCAATTTCTAATATTTATCATCCGCCGAGAGAGCAGGGTGGTGATGGAGTGACGATTGTGGAGTTTTGAGCCCCAGCCCGAATTTTTTGAATAACGAATATCCAACAAGGAACAAAGAATGATGAAGTTTATTTCCAATGTTTGATTTTTACAGAACTTCTAAATTGGATATTTCTTGTTCGATATTCGTTATTCAAAAGCATAAAAAAAGGTCATTTGGAATTTCTCCAAATGACCTTTTTTGTTTTTGTAACAGCGTATTTACATTTTTATAAAACGACGAATAATACTGCCATTTTCATTTTTTAATTTCAAGAAATACACTCCACTTGGGTAGCTAGAAAGATCCATTTCGATGAAATCACTTTTGTCAAAAGTTTTATTTTCTTCTTGTAAAACTTGACCATTTGGAGAGATGATTTCCACTTGAAAATCCATGGTATTTTCCAATTCTATTTTTGCATATAACAATTCATTTACAGGGTTTGGAAAAATAGAAAAATCGTTTACTTCAGCTAATTCATTAGTTGCAACCGTTTCGATGGTGATGATATTTGAATTTCCAAAACATCCATTTGAATCCACCGTTCCGACATAATAATCTCCTGGAACGGTTACATTTAATTGTTGATTAGTCGAGTTAGGAAGGATTGTTCCATCTTGATACCATTGGTAATAATTTGCTTCAGTAGAGGTCAATAAATTACCATTTAATGTAATCTCTGGAATAACAGGTTGGTAGACAGTAATTTCGATTGAGGCAAATGCTTCACATCCTGAATCTTCATTGATAATTTGTAGAGAATAAATACCGCCCTCAGTTACATTAGTAATAGAAGAAGAATCAATCGTTAGATTATCGAACCCCCATAGGTAAGTGTAATTTCCAATTAGAGTTGCGTCTAAAGTAACAAAACCTCCTTGACAAAATTCAGTCGGTCCACTTGGAGTAATAATTATAGGTGGATTAAATGAAAAGATAACTTCGAATTCATCACTTACTGATTCGCATCCATTATCGAAAACACTCAATTGATAAATTCCAGATTGGTTAATAGTTATTGAATTCGTAGTTGCGACAGTTGTACCATTTTGTGTCCAACTATATTCATCATAACCCTCTGACACTTCATAAGTAAATGGTTGGCCATCACAAATTATTATATCTTCCGTATTCAAATTTGAAATATCAGGTTGTTCAAAGAAAGTAACTGTTACTTCATTCGAGATACTCTCGCATTGTTTATTATTGATTTTAGCATAGTAAGTTCCAGATTCTGTAATCTCTAAAAAGAAATTAGCGGAGTCAATTACGATAGAGTCTTTGTACCAAGTATATTTTTCAAATCCATCAGGCACTTCAAAAACTGCATTTTCGCCTTCACATAATTCTAAGGTACTTGGAAAAATAGCTGAGATATCAGGAGTCGTTGGGGGATCAATGTTTAACAAAGAAATAGATTGATCCAATTCTAAAACATATAATCCTGTCAAGACATCAGAAGCCAAAATCAACCCTGAAGGTAAAAATGGATAAGCCCCCCAATTTCCCTCAAAACCAGCATAGGCAGTATCACTTGGATTGGTATCATAATAAGCAGCTGTAAATGGATTCAGCGGATCAGAAACATCGAACACTTGAATTCCATCATGATAGTAGGAACAAAATAAATAGTCCCCTCGGATAAATGGATTATGAGGTCGATTATTATCATCATTTGGATTTAATGGAAATTTGAAGGTATTTTCAATTTCAATAAAATTATTGTCTAAATTTTCCAAATTGATCACACCTAATGGCCTTCCAATCGGAACCTCTTCTGCATAAATGGCAAAATCTCCATTTTCCGAAATCCAACTACTGTGATTGTAACCACCCGTATTTTGAGAAGCTAACAAAATAGGAGTTGTCGGATCAGTCATATCCCAAATAAAAAACCCTAAATATCCATGTGAACCATAAGCAATATTATCTTTGACGTAAATGTCATGAGCGTATCCACTACCTGATGAAGGATCAGCTGGAAAATTTACCGAAGCCAATAAAGTTGGGTTATCAGGATCATCATTCAAATCCAAAACAATTACACCTCCACTCTGAGTATTTGTACCTACTGAATATAATCTACCATTTTCTTCGTCAATAAATATATTATGAGATTTTCCGAAAAACTCTGTACTGTGATAGGTCTTCGTAACTGAGTTGGGTAAATCGCTCAAATCAAAAATCATTAACCCTTCATTCGTATTATCGGAAACGGCATAAGCTCGATCTTTATAAGTTTTCATATCTCGCCAAATGGTTGTTTCTCCTCCTGGAAAACTTGCAATTTGTTCCACATTATTTGGATCAGCCAAATCAATAAAATGTACTCGACTTGCTGAACCCAAAATGGCATATTCAGCTCCATCGCAATCGACATAGCCCCAAACTTCATTATATTGAATACTTCCAGCCATCGGTAAAGTGTCCAAATCCCAAGAATCCAAGAGTGTCATATTCATGGATTGTTGAGCTTGTATATTTAATTGTAATAATGAAAAGGAGAATAAAAAAAGATAGGTAAATGGAAATCTCATGTTTAAAAATATTTTAATTTGTTATACTTTTTTTTGGTGCAGAAATAATGCCAAGCAATGAGAAAAAATTGAAACTTAGATCATCAAATGTCTTAAGTTTTTGGACTAATTCCACTCATAATTATCTGACCATTTAAACAAATCATCCACTTTATCTCCATTTTGTTCCATCCAAGCTTGAATTGACTCTTCATTCGAAGATAATTTAATTAAATAGGCCAAAGCTTCAGTATGTCCTTCGTCGTGTAATTCTTTAAAATAAGGAGCAAAATGTTCCCAATAAAATCCTTTTTTGGAATCATTACTTTCAGAAAGCATTTTACAGATTTTATTAATTTTTTCTACGAATTTTTCTTCCTCGGTTTGTTCCAAGACCCCCTCCTCTAAATCAATCGCACCACTTAAGTCAATAATCATTTCCACCATCGAAAAATCATTTTCTTTTTTTCCCTCAACCATCAATGCATCAAGGG
>CAYGRM010000166.1:7160-13861 GCA_964352225.1 uncultured Saprospiraceae bacterium
GTAATTGTAATGCCTTGATCCCCATTTCTTTTTGCACTACTTTTCATCAAATTAGAAACTCCTTCTTGCATGATTTTAGCTCGTTCTCCAGTAGGCTCCAAGATTAAAAATCTCCACCCAACTAGAATTGCCGGAACCCTCATTCTCAAGTCACTCGCAATCAAGGATTGAACATAATGAGAACTAGCATGATTTGGATTGAGTTGAGATGATTTTTGAAAACAGTCTAAAGCCTTTTCTATTTCACCCGACTTGGCTAAAGTAATTCCATAATTAAAGTACAACATGGATGCATTGGGAAATTTTTTAATGCCTTGCTTATAGATTTTTTTTGCTTTTTTAGTATTGCCTATGATGTCCAAAGTATTTCCATAGGTGACATAAACTGTTTCCAATTTCTTATCTTTTTTATGATGTTTAATAGCCTTTTTACAAGCATCAATACATTTACTGTACTCTTGAGTGACGTGATAAGTCAAGGCGATTTCTGCCAAAGCAAGAAGATTTTTACTATCGATTTTAAGCACTTCTTGGTATTTGGCGATAGCTCCATTATAATCTGAGGCATCATGCAAATCTACACCCTCATTAATTAAAGCCATTATTTTTTCTTCTGTGGAATCTTGTGCGTGAATGGAAAATATTAAAAATGAAAAAAAAAGTGTAACCAATATCTTGTTCATACCTAAATGATTTTTGTTTTTTGAAAAAGGGAAATTTATACTTTTTGAGGAAAGACAATTCCAAAGATAATGATAAAATTATATGAATTTTTGTTATCAAGTTCTAAGACATAATCATGAATAAGTTATTTTGAGATTATTTTTTATCCTTAGAGGCAAAAAGTGTAGGCGAACCCTGTCGTTCGGCGAGGATTTTTAACGATGAAGAATGAAAAAAGAAGCCGAAATAGCTATTCAATTATTATGTCTTAGAACTTAAGTATTTTATATATTTGTGTAGAGACAATCTTTTAAGAGTTGTTCTAAATTCAAGATCAAACCAAAAAATGGCAAAAGAAAAATTATTAGAAGTTATCGATTTACAAACCCAATTTTTCACCGAAGAAGGAATTGTTAAGGCAGTCGATAAGATAAGTTTTACGCTTTATCGAGGGGAAACGTTGGGAATAGTTGGTGAGTCCGGTTCTGGTAAGTCAGTAACTTCCTTGTCCATCATGCAATTAGTTGCCCAACCTCCAGGCAAAATTGTGGGTGGAAAAATTATTTACTATCCAAAAGATAAAGGCGAAATTGATTTACTTCAATTGTCGGATAAGGAAATGCAACATTACAGAGGCAATGAATTAGCTATGATTTTTCAGGAGCCGATGACTTCTCTCAATCCCGTTTTTCGTTGTGGAGATCAAGTAGCTGAGGCAATTATTCTTCATCAAAAATTATCAAAAGCAGAAGCCAAGGAAATGACGATTGAACTTTTTGAAAAGGTTCAGTTGCCTGATCCAGAGCGAATTTTTAATGCCTATCCTCATCAACTTTCAGGTGGTCAAAAACAAAGAGTTATGATTGCTATGGCAATGAGTTGTAACCCTGATGTGTTGATTGCTGATGAACCAACAACTGCTTTGGATGTAACCGTTCAGAAAGCCATTCTTGATTTGATGAATGATTTGAAAAAAGAAATTAATGCTTCGATCATTTTTATCACACATGATTTAGGCGTGATTTCAGAAATTGCCGATCATGTGATTGTGATGTTCAAAGGAAAAATTGTGGAACAAGGAGACATCGGAAGTATCTTTTTAAATCCTCAACATCCTTACACCAAAGGACTTTTAGCCTGCCGACCACCTCTTGATTTCAGACTGAGAAAATTACCTGTAGTTAGTGATTTTATGGATTTTGAGAAAAATGAAAATGGCGAAATTGTTATTACAGAAAAAGTAAAGAGTATTGATGAAGTAACTGAAAATAATAAAATTGATCTTGCTACTCGAGCAAAGCGACAACAATTCTTACCTTCTCAAAACCCAATTCTAGAAGTTAATAATCTAGAAACTTGGTTTCCTGCGAAAAAGAATTTTTTTGGAAAAACTACTGATTGGGTGAAAGCGGTAAATGATGTAAGTTTTAAAGTTTACCCAGGAGAAACTTTGGGATTAGTAGGGGAGTCAGGCTGTGGAAAAACAACGCTTGGAAGAACTATTTTAAGGTTGGTGGAAGCTAGATCAGGGGAAGTTATTTTTGAGGGAAAAAATATAAATGAAATTTCAAAAGATGAGATGCGAAACTTGCGAAAGGACATGCAGATCATTTTTCAAGATCCATATTCTTCGCTTAATCCAAGAATGACGATTGGAAATGCCATTATGGAACCGATGCAGGTGCATAAAATTTTAGCCAATGATGAGGAGCGAAAAGCAAAAGTAATTGAATTGTTAGAAACAGTAAGTTTGGAAGCGAAACATTTTAATCGCTATCCGCATGAGTTTTCTGGAGGTCAGCGGCAACGGATTTGTATCGCGAGAGCTTTGTCTTTAAATCCGAAATTTATTATTTGTGATGAGTCTGTTTCTGCTTTAGATGTAAGTGTGCAAGCTCAGGTATTAAATTTATTGATGGAGTTGCGTGAGAAATTTCAGTTTACTTACATTTTTATTTCCCATGATTTGTCTGTCGTAAAGTTTATGAGTGACCGAATGATTGTGATGAATCAAGGAAAAATTGAAGAAATCGGGGATGCGGATGAAATTTATCATCATCCAAAAACAACGTACACACGTGACTTAATAGATGCGATTCCGAAGGGGAGGAGAGAGGACTTGGAGGCGAGGTTGAGTGGTAAGTAGGCAGTTTTCAGCAGGCAGTTAGTAGTTGGCAACTGCCTACTGAAAACTGTCTACTGAAAAGTTCCATAAGCACAATGTCGACATCCACTTCCACAACAATTCCCTCGAAGCATATGATAAAACTCCGTAAAAACAAAAAAACCATTTTCCATATAAAAATGTAACCCTTCCTTTAAGTCGGCTGGACGCCTTGGAAACACTTGGTTTTTTGCCAATTCAGCTAATCGATTAATATTACTCAGACAGTTTTTACATAAACAATCGAATTTTGTTTTTTTCAAAAAATCATTTCCTGTTTCGTTTATAACAATACTATTACATTGACAATTAGCAATGTCATTCATGTTGCAATCGAATGAAGTTTTGCAACGTTGGCAGATTTTTATTTTAGCTTTTATCATATTGAAAAGTGCTTCCAAACTGGCTCAGAGTCTAATGTCATCAACTTTGGAAAACCTAGTATTTTTTACCAAAGATTACTCAGATTATAAAAAAATGAATCTGTGAAAATTTGTGTAATCTGTGGTGTTCTTTTATTTATCGAAAGTGCTATGCGCTGTTCAAAAAATAAAGATGGACAATTTTCTTAATTTGAAAACATTAGTTTCAACGTCACCTTGTGAGTTAATTTGTTTTATTGTTTTACTAACAACTGAGAAGCAACTTTGGTGTCAGTTTTAACTTTTACCACGTAAGTTCCTTTATTTAAATTTTGAATATTTACTTCGTTTTGATACTCCGTAACTATATTGTTATAAATTAATTTCCCAGTCATATCAAAAATGGAAACTTGAGCATTTTCATTTTCTAAATTTTTCAAAACAAAAAATTCACTCGCTGGATTTGGATAAATTTTAAATAAAGATTTTGCCTCCACATTTTCTACATCAACTATTCCGTCAGAAGTCACCACATTATCAATCGCAAAATAAGCAGGTGTATTCATTCCGTAATTTCCATTATCGGTAGAACTCAAACTGAATGCTAAACTATCCGCTTGACCCAATGAAGTCAAATCTACCCAAGTCCATTCATCTACGATATAATCCTCAGCATTATCTGCAAATCGGTAATCTGCCAAATAAAATTCAACAGATTCTGATGATAGCGTTCCTCCTAAATATTTTTTGATGGTCAATAAGAAATAATCTTCATCATCTCCAGTCACTCCGCCAAATTTTTTGGAAAACATATTTCCATCCTTGATAATATTATGTGCGACGGTCAAATTATTGACATACATCCCATTGACTACTTCGCCTGCTGCATCATTATCCAAATGCATAATAGTTTGATCAGAAGAAAAGGAAACTGCATAATTATTTGAGCCATTATATCCAGTTCCGTTGATAGTACTTAAGTTTGAAAATTCAGTTGTTGTAACATCGGTACCAGAGGAAATTGCCCATCCAGTCCAAGACATCCACATAGTATTATAATCGTTATCAATTGAAATATTTCCACTCGAAAATAAATCAGTTCCATCACTTCCATTTAGGAATGAGTCTATTCCAATTGTATATTCTTCAAAATTGGAAGTAGTTTGTGCGAACGATAATATCGCAGAAATAGAAAAAATGAAAGTAAAAATTTTGTTCATAATTCGAGATGATTTTATGGTTTTAAAAAATTAAAATTTATTCCTATTTGGTAGTTAGTGCCAGGCATTGGTCGCCTTTCCACAACTATAAAATTTGTATTCCAGATATTATTAATATTGAAAAAAACAATGCTTTTACATTTTTTCCGATCAATAGCATATTGAAACCTAGCATTACCAATTTGGTAAGCATCAATCTCACCATATTGACCTCTAGATTTCCCCACAAAACTATGTTGATAAGAAACAGCAAAGTTTTTCCAGATTATATTTGCTCTTCCAAAAGCTTGATGAATTGGTACATATATTAATTGTTGGCCAACTTCCCGCTTGGGTAGATCCATCGCAACTTGATTAGTTGATTTGATATAATCATAACCAGCGTCAATCTTAAATTGTATAATTCCATCATTATGCGAGTAAGAGATTCTTGGTTCTGCACCTCTACTCCAAACTTCTGTAATGTTAAATGCAGCCCAAAAGAATTGCCCTTCGACAGGTGCCCACAAAATCCATTGATTAATATTTCTATTAAAACCTGTAAGTGAAAATTCCAATAAGTTATCCCCAAATTTTAAATCAGCAGCTATGGTTCCTTCTTGACTCCAACCTGATTCAGGTTTTAAATTTGCATTTCCTCCAACTTGCCAATAGCGATCATTTAGGGTGGGAACTCGATAGTTTCTACTAATCTTTCCTTGTAATTTTAACCATGGAAAAAAAGAATAATCAAAACCAATAGTTGGAACCATTGGTATTAATTTTCCATCAATCAATCCTTGCCTTGCGCTTGCTTGAAGTTTATATTTTTTTTGTTGGAAAAGATAAGAGAACTGAATCGCGGATCGATTTTCAGTTGGTGGCTCAACAAAGCCATCATTATTGGCTGTGGTAAATGAATGAGTAATTCCGGTAAAAAATTGATGGATGTTTTTCCAAAATTTTTGACCCGTGATTTCACTTGTCAAAGTGGTAAAATCACTTAAAGAAACTAAGTTACTGGCATCATCAAAATAGTCCAAGCGTTCCTTGAAAAAACCTACTTTCCCATTTAAAACGTAGGTTTCATTGACATTTTTCCAATCCAAAATAAGTCGGGTAGCTTCGTCATTTTGATATGCTTCACTTGAGGTTTGAACATTAGTGGGAGGAATATTTCGATCCGAAAATTGTTGCCAAAAATGAAGAGCTAATTGATTTTTTTTATCAATTTTCCAATACAGATCTTGCATAACATTTTGTTGCGAAACTTGTGCGTTAGTCTGTTCCCTTTTTGGATAATTAGGAGCTACGAAATATTTAAAATTATTTTCTCCTTGCTGATGGAAAAGTTTTGTAATACTCTGCAAGCGGGAATTTCCAAAGCCAAACTTTAATTCTTGATTGAAATTTCCATAGCTACCAAAAGTAGTTTTAACATTTGTAAATATCTTGTTATGGAAATTTGATTTATTGTTTAAAGCAATAACTCCTCCAATCGCACCACTTCCCCAAAGAGCAGAATTTCCTCCTTTTTGTAGACTAATTTCTTCTGAACCATTGAGTGGTAAAAGTGATAAATCGAGCAAGCCAAGCAATGGACTTTGTAGAGAAAATCCATTCCATAAAACTAAGGTATGACCTGCGCTTCCTCCTCTAATTGAAGAGGTGGCTAGACTTCCAGACCCATAACTTTTGATGAAAGTCCCACTTTCAGTATTCAAAAGTTCGGCAATGTTTTGAGCAGGAAGGGAAGTTAATTTTTCAGTATTCCATTTTTTAATTTGAGTACCGACTGGATGTTTTCTAATTTTTTCAGCAGATATTTCTACTTCAGGGATAGTCACGATTGTATCAATTTGTCCCATACAGAACAAAGGAAGAAGGATTAAGCCAAGAAGTAAAAAGATATTTTTATTCATCTGCTAACAATATACTTACGAGGGGAGCAAGCGGCAGATGATTTTAGGAAGGCGAATGCTTTTAAGTATTTTTCCTAGGAAGAAATACTAAAAAACACCTCAATAGCCAAAGCCATAAAAGGGAATCTGTCGTTAACTTTTCCTCCGAAAGTTGATAAAACGATAATATTTTGGCAGGTCTTCTGGCTCATTCTACTTTTAACGCCTTCCCAATTTGATTAACTTTTTTCAAATAAGTGGCAACTATTAAAAGCTGTTTTAGAACTTACAGCAGCGGGGACTGCTCCGGAATTACACCGGATTCCCTTTTCATTCCGCCCAAGGACGGAAACCAAAACTGACGTAAAGGTATAAATTAGTTCGGAAATAAAAAGACTTAATAATTAAGAAG
>CAYGRM010000167.1:0-11970 GCA_964352225.1 uncultured Saprospiraceae bacterium
TTGGATGTAAACCACCTTCACATACTATGTCGTGAATTTCATCTTCAAAAATTAAAATATTCATATTACGCAACTTGTTTGATCATGGGAAGTTTTACGATAAAATTTTTATTAGACTGAATTTCAATTTCATTATCTGTCAGTAATCTATATCTTGCTTTGAGGTTCGTTAAGCCGATGCCCGTAGATTCTACAAGTTTACTTTTTGTATTTATATTGTTATAAACCATTATAGAATCCTTCTTAATATCAATTTTTGTTTTAATTGGTGATTGAGAATTACCATGATTATGCTTGACAATATTTTCTAAAAGTGTTTGTAATGCGCCTGGAGGAATTAAATAATCTTCACTATTTTCTAAATCGTTTTTTATTTCAAAAAGATAAGCATCCCCAAATCTACTTTCGATGAGATACATATAATTTTTTGCAAATTCTAGTTCGTCCTCTAATGGCACTACTTCAAAATCTTTATTGGAAATCAAATAACGATATAAAGTGGATAGTTTATTCAAATAAATTTTTGCTGATTTTGGATTAGAATCGATCAGAGAATCGATGGTATTTAAATTATTAAATAAAAAATGCGGGTCAATTTGAGACTTCAATAAAAGTAATTCTGATTCTTTTTTTTCCTTTTCAATTTTGGCAACATGAATCTGGGCATCGTATAATTTTTTTCCCAAAAGGAAAGTTGCAAAGATGCCTATGCCTTCGATGTGTAAAGTGAATCCATAATATAAAGCATTAAGACTTAGCAAATTTCCCTTGCAAGTCCTAAAATAACAGTACCATTGAAGCTCAAGTATCCCCATAAAAAATAGGAATAAGATGCCGAAAAAGAACAATTGAAGGAATTGTCTTTTGGGAAAAAATCTAGCAAAAATTACGTAGACTAAAACAAATACAGAGGTAACCGTAAATAAAATAAAGTTGATGTGGTCAATGATTAATAAATACTTTTCTCCTTCCTTGTAGTCGCTATAATCCATGCTACCAATCACCAAGGAAAGCAAGAAAAATATTCCGGTCAGGTAAAGGTCAGACTTGGTAAGTTTAAAATCCATGTAGCCTTGTTTAAACATTAATTAAGTAGCGGATCAAGGGTTCAATGGAAGTAAAACGGGGTAGGGATGTAGTTCCGACCTCGTTTTACTTCCATTGAACAATTGATTCCCATTAAGTATTGGGTTATTTCTTTTAGGAATTAGTCATCAAGATACAAATTCACCTTTAAGAAATAACTCAATTATGCGCTACCTCTAATTTTTTTGCGCTCGATTCAATACGTCTGATGCACTACTGCTTCGATTCTTAGAACCCTTCATATGTTGGTTCCCAAATTTATAACTGAACTGCATATTCACTACCGGACCATCCCATCGACTATTAATATCTATATCCATGTTGGAATAAATAATTTCGGCAAACATATATCGAGCTAAAATATTTTCTACTCCAATACTTATTCTGGCTTTGTCATCCAAGAACTTTTTACTGAAACCCACATCAACTCCGTACAACCAACTGGCATTGACAATACCATCCTGTCCACCACTATTATACCAGCCTGAAAGCTCGGTATTAATTTTTCCTGGAAGCATAAATTCGGCAGAGATAAAAGTAGTAAAATCCCATTTTGATCTTTGAAAATTATCACCTAAATATTCAGAGTCAAATTTACCATGGTTAGCAATTACGCCTCCATAACCAGAAACTCCTGGAATAAAATCTAATGGAAAAAATAAACTCGCGTTGAAGTTTTTAAAAGACTCTAAGTTCACCGTCACCAAATTTGAGGTTCCTAGCGAATCATTTTGTTCAGAGACTTCTACGATGGCATCATTGGTGTGTTTATATTCAACATTAAAAAATGGTTGGTTCTGAAACGCCAAATTGAATTTTGCACTATGCGTCAAAGCAGGAGCTAAGTTTACATTTCCTCTTTGGAAAGTATACTGATCCAAAAAGTATTTGAATGGATTCAAATCATTGTACCTCGGTCGATCAATTCGATAACTATAGGCAACGGTTGCACCAATATCTTTGGTAATTTCTCTTCCAAGGCTAGCACTTGGAAATAACTTATCAATTGGTCTAGGTATTCTTTCATCTAGGGTTATCGAGTAACCTTCAGAGTCACTTTTTTCATATCTCAAACCTGCTGTTCCATTCCATTTTCCTTTTTTCCAAGTAGCTTTTCCATAGCCTGCAAAAATGGTTTCGGTAAATAAATAATGATTGCTTTGTCCAATATTATTTTCCCAAATACTTCCATTTTGAATTCTTGCATCTAAATTATTGTCTAAGTCCGCATCACTATATTTTAACCCAAATTGCACCTTTAATTTTTTAGAAAAAGGATAAGTATAATCTAGTTTTGAAGTAAAGATATCAGTAGTACCAACTTGAATATTTTTTTGGCCATCGAAAACTGCTTCACCATTTATTTCAGTTGTGGATAGTTCATTGGTCATGTCAGTTTTTATTTGAGCGACGTTCATATCAAACTCTAATTTCTGTCCAGTTGTATCTATCTCAAAAGTATAATAAGGGTTAAAAGTAATCATACTCCAATCATCCTTTTGAGCATTTTCCGTTTTCAATTCCCAGTCGGTGATGTTAGGATCTCCGAAGTTTACCTTGGTGGTATTATCAACGATATAATCAGATTTGCTATTAAAATACCTACTTGAAAATCCAATATTATTTCGATCGTTAACATCCCACCCTAAAGATAAATTTGAACTGAAACCATCGGAAATACTAGGGTCTTCACTCACTTGGGTATATACATCATCCAAAACTTTTCTTGAGATGGTCATACGTTCCCACCATGAATTTCTTCGATAGCCAATGCTACCTTGAATGTTAACATCACCTTGATAATGACTCAAAGATAAACCAGTTTTATACCTCCAATATTCGCCTTTTCCAACTCCTGCATTGATATTTCCATTAGTACCATAAAGACTATTTTTCTTTAAAATAATATTCAATACTGGCCCTGTTCCTTCGGCATCAAACTCTGCTCCCGGTTGATGAATGACTTCTACTCGTTTGATATTATCGCCCGGCATATCTTTTAGCAAAGATTGCACATCCATATATCTGGTCGTTTTTCCATTGATCAAAATCGTCATATTGTTTTGTCCAGCCATTCTTAATTTATCACCAATCACAATCATCCCAGGGACTTTTTTCATCACATCCAAAACGCTTCCGTTTAAACTAGTCATATTATTTTCTACATTAACAATCAGGCGATCTGCTCTTTGTTCTAATAATGGTTTTCGAGAAACTACTTCTACTTCAGTAAGGATGGCAGCATCCTCAGAAAGTTCCAAATCAAATGATTGACCGTTGTCCTGTGGGAGTAGGATAACAATACTTTTACGGCTGGCATAACCAAGCATAGTTGCTTTAATAAAATAGGTTCCATCCTTAATGTTTTTAAAAGAAAAATTACCATTCACATTAGTTGATTCTGCCTCAATGATCGAACTGTCAGCTTGATTATGAAGAGCAACTGTAGCAAAGTAAATACCGATGTTGCCGTCTGTTATTTTTCCAGAAATAGAATTTTGGGAAAATGCGGTATTGGCAAAAAGAAGAAATAGAGCTAAAATTTGAATTGGCTTTTTCATGCGTTTTACTTTTAAGAGGTTGTTATATTCTGATAAGTTTAGGTATGTTTCTTTTTGAAAAATTAACTAGAAGGTAGAATCCATGTGAATATATCGAGTTCCATTTCCTTTAATATTAAATGATTGGTAAGTCCATTCATCATTTATGTTTTTAAATTTAATTTTGACTTTATAATCTTGATAGTTGAAGATTAAAATAGACTTATTACCTCTCACCTTGAATTTTTTTACATCAATAAAGGCTTGGTCATAGTTTAAATCTATATCGTTTTTATTTTTAAAAATATTTACTTTTTTTCCCTCAAAATCAATTTCTAAATTAGTTGAGAATTTATTATTGGAGACCATAATCATTGGAAGTACTTCTCCTGCTTCATCTTTTGCTAAATACTTTTTCAATTTATCAATATTGATCGATTTTTCGATGACCGCTAAGTCCTCAGATTGTCCAAAGGAGTTATTTGAAATAGAAACTAAAAGAGACATTAAGACGAATGCAATGATTGAATTTTTCATATTTTATTTTTTTAGAAGTTACTTTGAATATTAATACTTCAAAACTAGGTTAAACCATACTTATATAATGGTCAAAAAAGGTGAAAGCGGTTTTTTTGCCGATGAATTGGGGTAGAAATTAGGTCATGAAATTTATTATTGAGCATAGGTATTCAGCTCCAGCTCAGTTTCTGAAAACTGAACTAGTCCTGCTTAGAGGTTTAGTAAAATGGAATAGATTAGTTGAAGATCCTAGTTAACTGGGACAGAATAAATGTATCTTTTCTTATTTCCTTTCAGACCAAAGGTATTGAAGGTCCAAACACCATCTATTTTCTTATGTTTTATTCTGATGGTGTATCCATTGTATTTAAATTTTAAAATGGCTGCATCATCTCGAATCTTGAATTTTTTGACTTCTAAAAATACTTGATCTTCTTCTAAGTTTGCCTCTTTTTTATTGGTAAAAACATCGACTCTTTTTCCCTCAAAATCTAATTCTAAATATTTAGAAAAATGACGATTAGTCACCACAATCAAGGGGGTATTTTTATTCATTTCATCTTTTGCGAGGTATTTTTTAAATTCATCGACATTGAGAGATAACTCAATAACACTTAAGTTGTCAGCCTGAGCAAAAGTAGATGAAGCAAAAAATAAGTCGAGCAGTAGGAGTAGAAAAAACGAATGATTTTTCATTTTAAAAAAACTTTTATTTGATAGCTAAAAATAGCCATTTTTGAAAAATAAACATTTTTTCTGCTATTAACATTTTATGATTTATTATATCATTGGATGTTCACTAAGGTGACGATATAAAAAAGAGAATACCCCTATAAACGAGCTATAAAAAATTCAGAAAAGTAAAATTTGTAGTTCAATTGGAGAAAAGTTACATCAGTAAAATAATAAATTAGGAAGGGAAGAATTTAGCCAGAAATAGCGTAAAGGGATTTAGGATTGGATAGAACAAGGATGCCGTGGATTGGGCAGGTTTTAGCAGATTTAAAGATTATATACATGGGAGAAAATCTGTGAAAACCTGCTCAATCCGCAGCATTAGCGTTTCATCAAGATTACTTTTCGATAGGATAATTTCCATCCCCCCATTCTGTCCAAGAGCCATCAAATACCGCTTTCGATTGATGCCCCGCAACTTCAGCTCCTAGTGCAATTACGCAAGCGGTCATGCCTGAGCCACAGGTGAAAATGATTTCTTTATCCTCCAGATCAAAGGCATCATAAATATCTTTTAATTCTTTTTTGGAGAGTAACTTTCCGTCTTTAATAATATTACTACTTGGTAAATTTTGACTACCTGGAATATGTCCACCTTTAAGATCCGCACGTGGCTCAGGAGCTGTTGCATGGAATCTTCCTGCTGAGCGAGCATCCAAGATAGCCACATCTTTTCTGTTGAGATTTTCTAAAACTTCTTTGGCACTTTTAATTAAATTAGCTTGGTAATTGGACTTAAAGTTTCCAGCTTCTCCATCATAAGCAGCTTGAATCGCGATGGGTAAATTGGCATCTTTCCAAGCTGGAAAACCACCATTCAAAACCGCTACATTTTCATGTCCCATGGTTTTAAAAATCCACCAGGCTCGAGGAGAAGAATAAACACCATGATGATCATAAATGACAATAATACTTTCATTATTGATTCCAATTTTTCGAGTTTCTATTTCAAAATATTCAGGCGAAGGCATCGTATTGGGAAGTGTAGCTTCTTGATCTTTGAAGGTGTTTTGTAAATCAAAATGACGAGCACGAGGAATGCGTTTCGTCTTTGCTTCCTCGGATAATTCTTTTTGACCGACTTTGGTTTTAGTGGCATCGAGGATCACTAAATTTGGATGGTTGATATGAGTCACGAGCCATTCGATGGAAACTATTGGTGTGGGAAGAGATATCTTATTCATTTATTTTTATTTTATGGTAAATTGCTGATTATCAACTGTTTAAGAATTTTTGTTGTTTGTTTTGATTATAATCAATCCAATGCTTTATTCTAGCGTTTATAAATCCTTTGACATAAATTTTATTGACAAAAACGGCTGCAAACTTTTCACATTGAAATCCTAAATAGAAAAAAAGCAAAGCAGTTCCAAAGGCAGGAATTAACTTTTTTTCATCTTCCGAAATTAATAAAATGGATTCGTATCCTTGATAAAATTGGTCTACTTTTTCTTTCATTTTTTCTTGGTCAGGTTCAAAAAGAAAAAGCATCATCACATGATAAGCAATATCCAAAACTAAATACCCATTTCCACAAAAATCAAAATCAAATAATGTAATATTATTGTTATTGTCAATGTTTAGGTTGTCAGCCCAAAGGTCGAGATGGACAGCTCCGTAGCGAAATTCTGCTGAGTTAATTGCATTAAAAATTGTTGATAATTTAGTTTGAGTATTTTTTAGAAAACGAAATTCTGGAGTGTCGGATCCAAGAAGGATTTCTATTTTTTTTAAAGAATCTGAGATTAAAATTTGGGAAGAATACTTAACTCTCTTTAAATCTAAATCTTTAGAATTTTGATGAATTTGTCCCATCATTTTTCCAATCTCAAAATGCAATTCAGGAGAAATAGTTAATTGTTTTTCTCCTTCGGCAAATGAGAAAAGAACTCCAAATCTTTTTCCTTCTGGAGCCATAAATTCGTGGAGGAAGTTTTCATTTTTATCCTTGATTGGAAAGGAAACAGAGAGTTTTTTTCCCTTTAATAAATTGATAAATCGTAATTCTTCTTCGATCTCTTTTTTCGTTCGCCAATCCAATCTGTAAAGTCTAAAAATAAATTTCTCCAAATTATTGGAAACCAAATAGGTATCATTAACCCAAGTTTTGATGAGTTGACAAGAAGTATTTTTCCCTAAATCATATCGATCATTGAGGTAATCTCCAAGATGAGTTTCGGAAATAATAGATTTAGAAACGGGGAAATGATTCATAAGGTAAAAGTAGAATAAAGTCTAATAAATTAGGCTCTAGATGATTTCATTTGGTTATTAAGTTATTGGTTAATGAGTTATTAGTCGTACAATCTTTAGAAGTACCCTTTTGGAAATAACTTAATAATCAATAACTCAATAACTTTTAATAAATGACCAAATGAATTCATCTAGAACCATAAATTAACATTTTGATTTTTAAAAATGGACAAACATTTTTCTATCTTTAATCAATACTATTTGAGAAAACTCTTCTTCACATCACTAGAAAAATTAAATGTCCTTTAATTTTTACTACCAAGTTGAGTTTTATTTACAATTAATCTAAAGATTCTTTTCTGAAAATAAAACTTGTATGCAACCCTTTAAAATTATCACACTTATTGGTTTTCTATTCTTCTCTTTTTTTGCGATTTCACAAGAATACCAGTTCAATGGTAAGGTTTCGATCATAAATAGTCGAGTCGATAATGGGCCGATAAAATATGTCAAAGATGTAAAAATTAGCAATGAATTATCTCCTACGAGAATTACTGATTACAAAGGCCGTTTTGAATTAAATTTTATGGATGTTGAGCCTAATTCAATGGTCAATTTAAAAGTAGAAAAGAAAGGCTATGAAGTTGTCAATAAAGATGATTTAAATAATATATTAATTTCAAATAATCCATCTATTCGTATTTTTTTAGCAGAGGAAGGTATGTTGGAAAAAATGGAAAAAAGGCTTTTTAAATTTAGCCTAAGAGAGATAGGGAAAAGAAAAGATTCCATTTTTCATTTACTTAATTTGATTGCAGTATCAGAAGATTATATTTTGGAAGAATTAGAAAATAATTTTGGACAGAAAATTTCAGATGAAATGGAGGCCAAATTATTATTAAATCAATCCATCAAAGACTTAGAGCAAGAGCTACCTGAATTGATTCATGACTTGGTGGTGATTAATTTAGACTTTGCTTCTGATCAATACAAAAAAGCCTTTGAGTTGTTTACCCAAAATCAGTTAGAGAAAGCGCTTGAAGCTTTAGATGAAAAAGAATTAGATACCTCTTTTGATAATATTTTAACGAGTATCAAACAGGCAAAAGAAACTCCTGAATCCTATGAAAAAATAATAAGCATCCGTCAAGTCCAAATTGAAAATGTGATTGAAAGCTATGAGTTAAAAAGTACCCTTCTGAAATTTGCATTTAAGTTTTCAGCAGCTGAGGATTTGGAAAGTAAAATTGCAGAGATGAAATCTACCCTAATTTATGATCAGTCACCCATCGTTAGGAATGATCAACCTGAACTCGAAGATAATGAGGAGGTTAACCAGACTGTAAATATCTTGTTAGAAGATACTATGCAGTTAGCTTTAATCGATACGAATTGGGTAGAAATAGAGATGGAAAATGAAGTCTCTGCGAAAGGGGAGGAAGAAGTGGAAATGACTGGAGAGCCAAAGGCAAACACTATTTTAGAAACACTACCAAATGACTCAGGGGCGAAAATTTTAGGGGCTGATTTTGAGAATACATTATTCTTATTGAGAGATGCTAAACGAAAAGAAATCCCCATTTATGAGCAACCAACTCCGATTTTGGTAGCTGCCGAAAAGGTAATCAATACCAGCCCTAGCGATCCCGCTGTGGTCGAAAGTGAAATAGAATGGTTGGAGTTTTCGGAGGTAAGTCAACTGGATGATTCAGCCAATACTTCCTCCAAAAAGGAAAATGAAAAAGTGGCAAATGATTTGGGAAAAAATGTTTTTTCGGAGCTTATCGAATCTAATTATCAATCATATGCCATCACTAAAAAAACAAGTTTAAGGCAAGGGCCGACAGCGTCCTCTAAAGTCTTAAAAAGACTGAAAGTTGGGGCGGAAGTGCAAGTAATTGATCAAGTAGACCGGTACTGGAGTAAAGCGATTTTTAATGGAGAAGTAGGGTATGTAAAAGTATTGTTATTAGAAAAAATAAACTAAAAATTATCTACATAATTCTCCAAATCTTCTTCCCAAGAATATGGTTTAAAAACCAGAGAATATCCCTTAGTTTTTATATTTAAATGTTCTGCTAATATTTGTTGTATTCCGCTTTTTCCACCAAAATCCGCTAAAAACCATTTGAATAATTGGGTGAGGTGAATTTCTTTTTTCTCTTCTAAAATTTCGGTTTCTCCTTCCAAAAAAGAAAGTGTTGCCATTTGTAATTGAGCTTCGATATTTTCCAAGGAATAAAATGCAATGGGCGGACAACTCTTTGCGCCACAATTTAAAGCAAAGTGAATTCGGTAATCAAGGGTGTTGACTGCAAGTTTTTTGATCAATCTTTTAGTGAAAATGTTTGGCAAAAAACCTAAGGAGTACTTGTATCGATATTTTCTTAAAATCCCATGTTCAACATCATCAAGGCTAAATTTTTCATCAGCAATATTGATTAGTTTTTTTCGGTAAATTTCTGGTTTATTGATTTGATTTACTCTCCTGAAAATTTGAAAAAAGGCGTTGTAAATATTTATCCAAAACGCTTTTTTGGCATCATCATTATTTAGATCTTTTTTTAATTGAGCAAGGGGAAATTTTTCTAATTGAATCAAGAAATCAAGATGTGATTGTTTGGTTTTAACCGACAGAAGAAGCTCTTCAGATATTTTATTGATAGACATTTGTTTTTTGTGTAAAGCTAAATCTTTAAATTTAAGATACAGAATAAGCGATACCAAGGGTGTGAATCGAAACATGTAATTAATATGTAAAAATTGCAGGTTTCAAGGAAGAAGTAGGCAACAAATCGCTAGTTTTTCATGGTAAATCCTTGAAACCAATGTAAATTCGCAGCATGAATACATTTCAAGAAATATGGTTTCTTTTTCGCAAAGAGCTTACGCTCGAATTCAGGCAAAAGTATGCAATAAGTGGAATTTTGTTATATGTTTTTTCAACCATATTTGTTGTTTACACGTCTACCTTTGATGCAGGACCAAAGCAATGGAATATTCTTTTTTGGATCATTGTATTATTCGCTAGTGTGAATACTGCGGCTAAAAGTTTTGTGCAAGAGAGTGGTACTCGTCAATTGTACTATTATACCTTAGTCAATCCAATTGCGATTATTATATCAAAAATGCTATACAATACGTTACTTTTGTTGGCATTAAATTTTTTAGCTTATGGCGTTTTTAGTTTAGTGTTGGGGAGTCCGGTTCGAGATTTACAATTGTTTTTTATTGCAATATTTTTAGCTAGTTTAGGCTTTTCGATTACGTTTACATTTATCTCAGCTATTTCTTCTAAGGCAGATAATAGTGCAAGTTTGATGGCGATTTTGGGTTTTCCTATTATCATTCCGATATTGATGGAATTAGTTAAGGTTTCACAAAATGCTTTGCCAGGGAGTTTTGATTCAGCGATAAATGAAGATATTATGATTTTGTTAGCGATTGATTTGATGTTGGGAGGAGCGGCTTTGATGTTGTTTCCTTTTTTATGGAGAGATTGATAGACCAAAGATTTGATAGAATAACACAGAATATTTTACCACAGATTACACAGATTAGTTCGGATTTTATTTACTTGGTTTAATCTGAAAAAAATTGTGTAATCTGTGGTGAAAAAAATAACGTAGATTTTTTAATTAAGAAGCTTGATGCTAAAACTACACTAAATTCAAAGAAATTATGGAGAAAAAATTATGGTGGAAATTACTCTGTGTACCCATTTTGATGTACGTAATTATTATGGGACTTTCCATGCCATTGAGTCCAGGAATCACTTCGATGTCAATATTTACTGCATCGACTGGCGAAACCTTTACGGTAAAAATTACGACTTATAATACTTTTCACACCCAAGCAAAAGAGGTGAAAGCTCGCTTGCGAAAAGATAGCACGCTCTTTATTGCTGCTCAAAATGTCAAGGTGCTCGACGATAATCATCTGGAAGCTACTTTTGCTATTCCAGCTTTTATGCCTTCCTCCAAAGAACAAGAAAGATTCTCTGTCGATGTAGATAATGATCTGGATGGTTATGGAACCTTGCCTGGGAAATTTGTGATCAAGCAAAGTGTTATTGATAGTTTGGAAGGAACTAAGGTTTGGAAAAATACGGACTTTGGAGACTTAAGTGAACGAAGTACTAATTTTCCATTTAGAGGGCTTTTGTATGAAACGATTCGAAATACATTTTTCCATGTTCCTTTATGGTTCGCCATGTTGTTTTTATTTATAGGTGCAACTTGGAATAGCTTTATGTATCTCCGAACTCAGGATCCCGATCGAGATCGAAAAGCTCAAGTACTAACCTTGGTTGGATTACTCTTTGGTGTTTTGGGAATTGTAACTGGAATGCTTTGGGCAAAATCTACTTGGGGAACTTATTGGACTTGGAAGGAGATCAAATTAAATATGACCGCAATTGCCCTGTTGATTTATTTCGCTTATTTCGTTTTGCGAAATGCATTTGATGACTTGGAAAAACGAGCGAGAATTGCTGCAGTTTACAATGTATTTGCCTTTGTGGCTGCCTTAGTTTTGATCAATGTAATTCCAAGAATGACCGATAGTAGTTTGCATCCAGGCAATGGTGGAAATCCAGCTTTTGGAAGTGAGGATATGGATAATACCTTGCGGATGGTTTTCTATCCAGCGATTATCGGCTGGACGCTTTTGGGATTTTGGATTGCGACGATTTATTATAGGTTGTTGAATATTGAGGAGAAGTATTTGGAGCGGGAGGATTGACTTTCTGAATAATGACTTTCGAACTGTTTGTTGCTTGTCGAAGATCCCAAAATATTAACTCAGAAGAAAACACTTTGCAAATTTCTGAAAAATTGATTGCAGGAATATACTTTGCACAAGTATTTAGAAATGCCGGAGAAGTGCTAATGAAGAA
>CAYGRM010000167.1:11980-13845 GCA_964352225.1 uncultured Saprospiraceae bacterium
TTTACTAAGATTTAGATTTTATAAAGAGTTGCAAAAGAAAACTCTCTTAGAAACATCTCTTATTAGGTAAAATAAACATTAGTTTCTTTGTAAAATAAAAAAAATTCACTCACATTTGCCAATCATTTAAAAGTATGAAAAAGTTCTTAATCGTATTATTTTCTATTTTATGGACAATTGATTTGTCCGCACAAACTGAAAATTTAGATTTCATGCATAGCACAGGAAAAATTTATGTAGTGATTGCTGTACTTGTTGCTATCTTTCTTGGAATCATTGGATTTTTGGTTTTTCTGGAACGTAAACTAACCAAATTAGAATCACTTATAGAAGAATAAAAATCAATGACAAGAGAACCTAACTTTTTAGAAAGTGTCAGCCGGAATTTTGACAAGGCCGCTGGACTTACCGATTTGCCAAAAGGATTATTGGCTCAAATCAAAGCTTGTAACTCCGTTTATCAAATGCGCTTCCCCGTGAGAGTGGGTAAAGACTACCAAGTCATCGAAGCTTACCGAGTGCAACACAGTCACCACAGATTACCAACTAAAGGTGGAATTCGCTATAGCCAAAAAGTAACTCAAGATGAAGTCATGGCATTGGCTTCATTGATGACTTATAAATGTGCTATTGTTGATGTTCCTTTTGGTGGCGCTAAAGGTGGTGTAAAAATTTCTCCAAGAGAATACACTCCTGCCCAATTGCAAAAAATCACTCGACGATATACTGCTGAGTTGGTTCGGAAAAATTTCATTGGTCCTGGAATTGATGTTCCTGCACCTGATTATGGAACAGGTTCTAGGGAAATGGCATGGATACTTGATACTTACATGACTTTCAAAGGTGGTGAAATCGATGCTGCTGGATGTGTAACCGGAAAACCAGTAACGCAACACGGTATTTCAGGAAGAACAGAGGCGACTGGTCGAGGTGTTTTTTATTCGATCCGTGAGGCAATGAGTCATGCTGATGATATGAAAGAACTTGGATTGACTACTGGTACTGAAGGCAAAACGATGGCTGTTCAAGGTATGGGGAATGTAGGGCATTATACTGCCATGATTTCTCAGCAAGAAGGCGGTGTAAAAATCATTTGTGTTGCTGAGTATGAAGGAGCAATTTATAGTGAAGATGGAATCGACTTTGATAAATTAGTAAAGCATAGAAAGAAGACAGGATCTATCTTAGATTTCCCAGGGGCTAAAAATATGAAAAGTCGGAAAGATGTATTGACGGTAAAATGCGACATCTTAGTTCCTGCCGCTTTGGAAGGTCAAATTCACAAAGGTAACGCCAATCAAGTAAAAGCAAAAATTATTGCTGAAGCTGCCAATGGACCGGTTACTGCTGACGCAGAAGAAATTTTGTTGAAGAAAAATGTATTGATCATTCCTGATATGTATTGTAATGCAGGTGGTGTGACAGTTTCTTACTTTGAGTGGTTGAAAAATTTATCTCATATGAGATTTGGTCGAATGGAAAAAAGATTTGATCAAGCTCGATATATGGATTTAGTAGGTAAGATTGAAGAATCTACGGGCAAATCGATTGGAGTAAAAGAGAAAAACTTTTTGACTCGTGGTGCTGATGAAATTGATTTAGTAAGATCAGGATTGGAGGAAACGATGGTTATGGCTTACGATCAAATTAGAATGATCAAAAAACGTAAGAAAAGTGTGGAAGATTTACGTTCAGCAGCATTTATCAATGCTTTGAATAAAATCAGTAGCGATTATTTGTCTTTGGGTATTTTCCCATAAGCTAATTTCGTTTTTTGAAAAAATAAGGAAAGCCAACTTCGAGAGGAGTTGACTTTTTTGTTTTTGGTGAAGAGGTTAGAAAATGTTTTAAAACAAATAGGAAAA
>CAYGRM010000168.1:0-13288 GCA_964352225.1 uncultured Saprospiraceae bacterium
TCTAAAGACTCATATAAATAAAGTTCCATCATCTTTTTTTGAATAGAAAAATGGGTAGTATCATTTTTAGATTGAGCATCCAGTTTTTGAATTTTTAATAAAATACTTTCAGCAATATAAGCTTCAGCTAAGATGGTCGAAAGGTTTAGGATGATCTCTTGCTCATCGACTAATTTCTTTTTTAGTTTTTTCCCAGCAGCCCCAGAGATCAGTAAGAAACTATTTTTTATTCCTTGAATGAGTTGTTTTTCTTTTCCCCATTTTCCGCCGCCACCAAAAGAAAATATTTGTCCTAAAACAAATAAAGGTATTCTTTTTCCAGCGCCGATCAGATCAATTTCTTTGGTCTGCAAACCTCGTTTGGTTAGCTCAGCCACCGAAAGCATTTTGTTGACGTCATTGGTTCCTTCATATATTTTTGTGATCCGAGCGTCTCGGTAAGCCATCTCCAAACCAATTTCAACAGCATATCCCATGCCTCCATAAACTTGCATAATTTCATCCGTAGCAAAGCAGGCTAACTCTGAACCTTTAACTTTTAAAATTGCACACTCAATGGCAAATTCTCGAATCGCATTGAGTTTTGATTCCGTATCATTTTGTCCTGATCGTAAAAACTCCTCACTCTTCAAATCTATATTTCGACCAGTTCGATAAACTGCTGCATCCAATGCAAAAGCTTGAGTCGTTAAATTTCCGATCTTATGTTTGATCGCTCCAAAATTGGAAATCGTTTGACCAAACTGTTTTCTTTCTAAGGCATATTCAATTCCTTTATTGATTGAAAATTTTGCACCACCCATTCCACCCGCACTTAACTTTATTCGTCCAGTATTTAAAATATTCAATGCCATTTTAAAACCAGCACCTCTTTCACCCAGTAAATTTTCAGTAGGAACTTTGCAGTTGTCAAAAAATATTTGAACGGTTGATGAGGCTTTAATTCCCATTTTCTTTTCTTCTTGTCCGACACTAAACCCTTCGAAATTTCTCTCGACAATAAATGCTGACAAATCTTTATCATCATCTATTTTGGCAAAGACAATATAGATTTTTGCGATGCCACCATTGGTGATCCATATTTTTTGTCCATTGATTAAGTAGGATTTTTCATCAGAGGAAAGTGTCGCTTTTGTTTTTCCAGAGTTGGCATCGGAGCCAGAAGTTGGTTCTGTCAAAGCATATGATGCGAGTAATTTACCGCTGGCAATTCCAGGAAGATATTGTTGTTTTTGTTTTTCATTTCCATAAAAATAAATGGGGAGAGAGCCAATGGAAGTTTGTGCACCAATCGTGGTGGCAAAGGAAAACCCCGCAGCAATCGCTTCAGAAAACAAAACACCAGTATTAAAATCTAATTCCATTCCTCCATATTTTTCAGGAATACTCACTCCACAAAGTCCTAAATCGCTAGCAGCTTGAATTACTTTTTTGATCTCTTCTAGATCATCAGGTTTGGTTGCTTCAAGTTCACGACCTCTTTTAAAGAATGGTTCTTGAATATTTTTTTCACAAAAATCGATGACCATTTCTTTAATCATTAATTGCTCTTCGGTGAATTCTTCAGAAATAAAAATACTTTCAGCGGGAGTATCACCAACTAAAAAATGACCACCTTTGAGATAAGGTTTTTGGGAATTAGAAGATGCAACTATTGATGAAAGGTCTTTATCTAAGGTCATGATTTTGTGTTTGTAGAAATGAATATTTTTATCGCTAGTTTTAAAAATCTAAAGAAACGCAAAATTTAAGTGTAGACCAAGATAAGTTGACTACTGCATAGAATAGATTTTATACTTATTGGAAGCAAAGGATGCATAGATTTTAAATAAAAAGCCCTTTCAGATTTAAAACCTGAAAGGGCTCATGAAATTGAATTTAAGAAAATTACAAAGGAATATTACCATGCTTCTTCTTAGGCAATTTCACCGATTTATTTTCCAACATCGCAAATGCTTTAATTAATTTTCTGCGAGTATTCTTTGGTAAAATAACTTCATCAATAAAACCTCTTTGCGCAGCTCGATAAGGATTAGCAAATTTTTCAGCGTACTCTTTTTCCTTGATCGAAAGTTCGGCTTCATGATCTTCAGCTGCTTGAATTTCTTTTCGGAAAATAATTTCACTTGCTCCCTTAGCACCCATTACTGCAATCTCAGCATTTGGAAATGCGTAGTTCATATCGGCGCCAATATGTTTGGAGTTCATTACATCATATGCACCTCCGTAAGCTTTTCGAGTGATTACTGAAATTCTAGGAACAGTTGCTTCGCTTAAGGCATAAAGCAGTTTTGCTCCATTGGTAATAATTCCATTCCACTCCTGATGAGTTCCTGGTAAGAATCCTGGCACATCTACTAGGACTAATAATGGAATATTAAAGCAATCACAAAATCGAGTAAATCGGGCTGCCTTTTTAGAACTATCAACATCTAAAACTCCAGCTAAAGTCATTGGTTGATTAGCGACAATACCAATGCTACGTCCTGCCAATCGAGCAAAGCCAACTACAATATTTCCTGCATAATCTTTATGAATTTCAAAGAAAGATTCTCGGTCAGCAATACCTTCAATAATATCTCGCATATCGTATGGCTGATTGGCGCTTTCTGGAATTATGTTTTCTAATTCTTCTCGAGTTTCATCTCCCATTTCATAAGGTAAACGAGCAGGAGTATCCTCACAATTTTGAGGCATATAACTCAAAAGGGTTTTTATTTTTTCAATGCAATCAATATCATTTCCAGCCGTCAAATGAGTTACCCCTGACTTAGTTGAGTGAGCACTTGCACCTCCTAATTCTTCGGAGGTTACTTCTTCATTAGTAACCGTTTTCACCACATTCGGTCCGGTGACAAACATATAACTGGTATGCTCCACCATGATGGTAAAATCAGTCATGGCAGGTGAGTAAACTGCTCCTCCTGCACAAGGGCCCATGATGGCTGAGATTTGCGGTACGACGCCAGACGCCATAACATTTCGATAAAAAATATCCGCATAGCCACCTAGCGATCGAACACCTTCTTGAATTCTTGCACCTCCACTATCATTCAGTCCGATTAAGGGAGCTCCAACTTTCATGGCAGTATCCATGATTTTACAAATCTTTTCTGCATGCGTTTCAGAAAGTGCTCCACCAAAGACGGTAAAGTCTTGAGCGAAAACATAAACCAATCTGCCATTGATGGTGCCATAGCCAGTCACCACACCGTCTCCATAAAATTGCTGGTCTGCCATACCGAAGTCAGTCGTTCGATGAGTGACCAACATCCCTATTTCTTCAAATGAACCTTCATCCATTAAAAAATGAATTCGTTCCCGAGCGGTCAGTTTACCTTTTTTATGTTGTTTGTCAATTCTATTTTGACCTCCTCCGAGATGGGCTTCTGCAATTTTTTTATTTAAAATTTCTACCTTTTTTGACATTTTATTGTTTGATTTTTTTACCACAGATTTCACAGATTTACACAGATACTTTTACATGTTACTCTGTGAAAATCTGTATAATCTGTGGTGAATATTTTTTTTAAAATCGTTGAATCATAATTTCTAAAATCTGAGACGCTGCTTCCGATATAACCGTTCCCGGTCCGAAGACTCCAACTACGCCAGCTTTGAATAAAAAGTCATAATCCTTCGGAGGAATTACTCCACCGGTGATGACCATGATATCTTCTCGGTCTAATTTTTTTAATTCTTTAATTACTTGTGGAACTAAAGTTTTGTGTCCGGCAGCCAAGGATGAAATTCCTAAAATATGAACATCATTTTCAACTGCTTGTCTTGCTGCCTCCTCTGGCGTTTGGAATAATGGTCCTACATCAACATCAAATCCTAAGTCAGCAAAACTTGTGGCAATTACTTTTGATCCTCGATCATGACCATCTTGCCCCAATTTGGCGACCATAATTCTTGGGCGACGACCTTCGAGTTTGGCAAATTTTTCAGAAAGCTCTCTCGCTTTTTTGAAATCTTTATTGTTAGAGATTTCATTGGAATAAGCCCCTTTAATGGTTTTGGTATTTGCTTTAAATCTACCGAATTCTTTTTCCATGGCATCTGAGATTTCGCCAAGAGTGGCTCGAAGTCGAGCAGCTTTGATGGCAAAGTCAAGTAGGTTGCCTTTGCCAGTTTTGGCGCATGAAGAAATTTTTCTCAAAGCAGCTTGAACTGCTTTTTCATCTCGTTTTGCTTTTATTCTTTTAAGTCGATTGACTTGTGATTTTCGTACGGCTGAATTGTCTACTTCTAAGGTATCTAAAATCGCATCTTCATCATGTTGGAAAATGTTGACTCCAATTATTTTATCCACTCCACTATCGATTCGGGCTTGTTTTCGAGCTGCGGCTTCTTCGATTCTAAGTTTTGGTAAACCATTCTCAATCGCTTTCGCCATTCCACCAAGTGACTCTATTTCCTCTATTAATTTCCAAGCTTTTTCTGCAATTTCTTTAGTCAAATATTCTACATAATAAGAACCGCCCCAAGGATCAACTACATCCGTTATATTAGTTTCTTGCTGCAAATATATCTGTGTATCTCGAGCGATTTTGGCAGAGAAATCAGTAGGCAAAGCAATCGCTTCATCCAATGAATTAGTGTGTAAGGATTGAGTACCTCCAAGGACGGCAGACATTGCTTCAATGGTAGTTCGAGCAATATTATTAAATGGATCTTGAGCAGTTAAACTCCAACCTGAAGTTTGAGAGTGCGTCCTCAAAGCCATTGATTTAGGATTGGTTGGATTAAACTGTTTGACAATTTTTGCCCATAACATCCTGGCTGCTCGCATCTTGGCAATTTCCATAAAATGATTCATTCCGATTCCCCAAAAGAACGATAACCGAGGAGCAAAGTCATCAATATTTAAACCTGCCTTCAATCCTGTTCGAATATATTCTAAGCCATCAGCTAAAGTGTAAGCCAACTCAATATCAGCTGAAGCACCTGCCTCATGCATGTGGTAACCGCTGATGCTGATTGAATTAAATTTTGGGATATTTTGAGAAGTGTATTCGAAGATATCTCCGATAAGTCTCATGGATGGTTGAGGCGGATAAATGTAAGTATTCCTCACCATGAACTCTTTTAAAATATCATTTTGGATCGTTCCACTTAATTTTGCTTGATCAACTCCTTGCTCTTCTGCCGCCACAATAAAAAATGCCATAATCGGTAAAACGGCTCCATTCATCGTCATGGATACCGACATTTTATCCAAAGGAATTTTGTCGAAAAGAATTTTCATATCCTCAACAGAATCAATTGCGACTCCAGCCATTCCAACATCTCCAGTTACCCGTGGATGATCTGAATCATAACCACGATGAGTTGCTAAATCAAAAGCAACGGATAACCCTTTTTGTCCTTGTGCTAAATTTCTACGGTAAAATGCGTTACTTTCTTTTGCGGTAGAAAAACCTGCATATTGTCGAATAGTCCAAGGTCGAACGGCAAACATTGAACTATATGGCCCACGCAAATATGGGGGGATTCCAGCAACGAAATTTAAATGATCTACATTTTTAATTGCTTCTGAATCAAAATGTAAAGGTATTGTTATTCCTTCTGGTGTCTTCCATGGAATAGTTTTCTTTTTGGAAGGAGAAGAGCCTGTTTTACGTTGATATTTTATTTTCTTAAAGTCGGGTTTTTTCATGTTGTATTTTTTTACCACATCATCCTAAATATTAAAGTCTTGACTTTTTCCAACTTGATTTTCCATTTTTTACTTCCTTCAGTTGATCTTTCTCGTTCAAAAATAATTGCATAGCTAAAGCTGCTGCAATTTCTTTTTCTTCTGCTTGATCTACCAAAAGTTGCTCTGGTGAAAAATAATTTTTTACGAAGTGAGTATCAAAATTTCCGCTTGTAAATGCTTCATGCTCACATACAAATTTTCCAAATGGAAGGGTAGTAGCAACACCTTCAATATGATAATTTTCAATCGCTTGAAGCATCAAGCCAGTTGCTTCTTCCCGCGTTTTTCCATAAGTAATTAACTTCGCAATCATTGGATCATAGTAAATAGGAATCTCTTGTCCTTGTTCATAACCATCATCCAAACGAATGCCTTGACCTTCTGGTCTGATGTAGGTTTCCAATGTTCCAACATTAGGTAAAAAATTATTTAGTGGATCTTCGGCATAAATTCGTAATTCTAACGCATGGCCAGTAATTTTCAAATCATCTTGAGTGAAGGCTAATTTTTCACCTCTTGCTACTTTAATTTGTTGTTCCACTAGGTCAACTCCAGTTATTAATTCAGAAACTGGATGCTCCACTTGCAATCGGGTATTCATTTCTAAGAAATAAAAATTCATGTTTTCATCTAATAAAAACTCAACTGTTCCGGCTCCCACATAATCACAAGCCTTCGCTACTTTTACGGCTGCTTCTCCCATTGCTTTTCGAATTTCAGGAGTCAACACAGCAGAAGGAGCTTCTTCGACTACTTTTTGATGTCGTCGTTGCACGCTACATTCTCTCTCAAAAAGATGAACGATATTTCCGTGGGTATCTGCTAAAACTTGGATCTCAATATGGCGAGGAGAAGTGACATATTTTTCAATGAATACTGATCCATCACCAAATGCAGAAATAGCTTCTGAGATAGCTCTCTCCATTTGTTCAGGAAGTTCTTCGACATTTTCGACCACTCGCATTCCTTTTCCACCACCACCAGCTGAGGCTTTTATCAAGATAGGAAAACCAATTTCAATAGCAATTTTTTTTGCCAAATCAACATCAGTAATTGCTTCCTCGATTCCAGGAACCATTGGAATGTTGTATTTTTTTACAGCTTCTTTAGCAGCCAATTTACTTCCCATTACTTCAATGGCATATGGACGTGGACCGATAAAAATGATTCCATTTTCTTCCGCCATTTTTGCAAAAGCAGAGTTTTCACTCAAAAAACCATAGCCAGGATGGATAGCATCTGCACCTGTATCTTTGGCTGCCTGGATCACTCTTTCCATTTTAAGATAGGACTCCGATGAGGGAGCTGGGCCTAATAAAACTGCTTCGTCGGCGAAACGAGTATGGCGGGCATTTCGATCAGCCTCAGAATAAACGGCAACAGTTTTGATGCCCATTTTTTTTGCTGAACGCATTACTCGTAAGGCGATTTCTCCTCGGTTGGCTATTAATATTTTTTTCATTTATTTTTTCTTTTGCCTAGTGATTTTTTTCAGGTTAGTTTCAATGTTCCCGTGTATGCGTCGTTGCCAGTTTTTGCTGGCAATGAACGTCATACACGTTGTTAGCGGTTCGGCTTTATTCTATTTCGAATATGTTCTCAATAATCTCATTTATAACATTTTTGGTTCTTGGAACTTTGTCTTTCTTCAAATATTCCTTTATTGTGGTTGCCATTTCTACTTCATCTGTTTCTAAAGGAAGTTTAGGGTCAATTTCTCGCATCCAAGGGGACTGGTTTAGTCTTTCATGTTTGGTTGTACAAAACATAATAGCATCTAATGCAATAAGGCTTAAAGGACGCCCCGTTTCTAACCATTTCTTTCCTCTTTCCCAATTGAATTTTGAACTTGCTGCCAAATGTCCCCAAGATTGACTGATATTTTTTGACCTTTCTGCATTATTCTCAATCCAGTCCAGAACAGGTTCATATTGTATATAATTTAATGAGCCCATTAATTCGGTTAAATATTTATCCTCACAATTTTCTAATTCTCTTACTATTTTATCGAACGCTTCTTTGGCACCATTCTCTGATATTATCTTCTCCATTTTTAAATGGAATTCCTCTATGTATTCTCTATCATACATGATTTTCTATTGACCGTTTATTTGCTGAATTTTGTTCTTATTTTTTTTTGCTGACCGCTAACTAGGTGATATACATAAATGTATTAGATATTTGAGAATCTACCCCAAGCAGCTTCTGCTAAATCATCAGTCAATTTTTCGATATAATAACTTCCCGCTGCCGGATCTTGGACTTTATCAAGGTAACCCTCCAATTGCATTAAATGTTGAATATTAAGTCCAATTCGTTGTGCATTTAATGAGCCGGTTTGGTTTTTAAAACTATCGGATGGGTAAATATATAATCGTTTAGTGCCACCAATTACTGCTGACATGGCTTGAGTAGTGGCTTTTATTTTATTGTAATTTTCGTCTTCAGTTTGGGTAGCCGTAGTCAAATGTGTTTCAATAATAATGTCAGACTTTAAAGTTCCTCTCCAACTTTTTATCAATAAATTCCAAAGGATTTTTAAGGCTCTTATTTTAGCAATATTTAAAAAATAGGAATCATCAAGCTGAATAGAAAATTGAAGATTAGAAATTAAAACTTTTAAATCTAGGTCTTTTTCATTCCATTTTTCTAGATAAGCATTTGCTTTCGAGATGGTTTGTACTAGCTCTTCGATCACATTATTTTGACCTTGATAAAATTCGCGTGCGTTTATTGTTATAAAACTTGCAAGTGGTAGTTGATTGGAAAAATCTTGGACTGCTTGATAGTCAGCAGGAGGAATCGTTGTGCTATCTTTAAATTGAAAAGAGGCAGCTACTTTTTTCAGGTTTAGATTTTTATCATTTAAAATAGAAATAAAATTTTGTACGACACCTTTCCATGATTTTTGAGATAAAATAAAGTGAGTCGAAATCCATTCAAGTTCTATTCCATTCAATAAAGTGTGAAATTCTTTTTTAGTAGGATTTTTTAAAAATTCAAAGCACAAGGCATTTGATCCTTTTTCCAAAAGAAATAAGGCTTCCTGATTAGCTGTTTTGACATTTTTTGCAATTATACGAACGCCTTTTTCCCAATCATTAGATTCTTTGGTGGATAAAAGTGGCTTATTTAACTCTTTCAAATCATCTTGATGAGCAAAAGGGGAAACAGATAATTCCTCATTAATTTTCCAATTCAAACTCTCAAGAGGTTTCCCTTTTAAATCCTTTTCGACTTTTGCTAGCCAGTCCTTTTTGGTTGATTTTTTAAAATCCTTATATAGTGATTTCATGAAGTTAATTTTCAAGATTGGTTAAGATTTGCCCAAAGATATTCAAACAAAACTAAGCAACAAAACCTGTTTTCCTTTTTCTAAAAAAAACAGAACAGGATTCTTTTATGGATAAAATGTTGGGAAATGACTAGGATTTAGATAATTTCCCAGCTAATTAAAAAAACGAAAAACATAACAAATGCAATTATCTACTCTTGACTGGTCCATCGTCGCCATTTATTTCTTTATTGTTTTGGCGGTAGGATTATATTTTTCAAAAAAATCAAGTTCGAGTTTAAATGAATTCTTCCTCTCAGGAAGAAATATGCCATGGTGGTTGCTGGGTATTTCCATGGTGGCAACGACTTTCTCCTCAGATACACCTAATCTAGTGGCAGGTCTAGTAAGAGAAAATGGAGTAGCCGGAAATTGGGGTTGGTGGGCATTTTTGGTCACCGGGATGTTGACTGTTTTTGTTTATGCGAAGTTGTGGCGACGGTCGGAAGTTCTCACGGATATTGAATTTTATGAATTGAGATATAGTGGAAATGCTGCTGCTTTTTTAAGAGGTTTCCGAGCCTTGTATTTAGGGTTGATATTTAATGTGTTGGTGATGGGAACAGTTTCCTTGGCAGCTATTAAGTTTGGAGAAATTGTGTTGGGGATGGAAGGTTGGAAAACGCTTTTGATAGCAGGGACGGTGACTATTGCTTATTCAACTTTGGGAGGACTGAAAGCAGTAATTATAACTGATTTTGTTCAGTTTACATTGGCGATGATTGGTTCGATTTGGGCAGCTATTTATATAGTTAACTTGCCAGAAGTTGGAGGTTTGGATGCTTTATTGGTTCATGAAAATGTAGCATCAAAATTATCGTTGCTTCCCGATATGTCTGACCCTGCGGTTTGGGTTCCAGTATTGATGGTTCCGTTGGCAGTTCAATGGTGGGCCTCGTATTATCCTGGGGCAGAACCTGGAGGTGGGGGATATATTGCGCAAAGAATGTTTTCTGCGAAGGATGAAAAAAATGCGATAGGGGCGACGTTACTTTTTAATGTGGCTCATTATGCTTTGCGACCATTTCCTTGGATTTTGATTGCTTTGGCCTCTTTGGTAGTCTTTCCAGAATTGAGTGATATTTCTTCGGTTTTCCCGGCATTATCTGCGGACAAAATTGGACATGATATTTCGTATCCAGCCATGTTGACTAAGTTACCTTCGGGACTTTTGGGCTTAGTAGCGGCTAGTTTGATTGCCGCATTTATGTCTACGATGAGTACGCAAATGAATTTGGGAGCGTCTTATTTGACGAATGATTTTTATAAAAGATTTTTTAAACCAGAAGCAAGTCAGAAGGAACTGATTACCGTTGCCAAAGCTTTTACCGTTGTGAGTGCCATTCTTGGAATGGGGTTAGGTATGGTTTTGACGGATGCGACTCAGGCATTTAATATGCTGCTTTTGCTGGGGGCGGGGACAGGTGCCATTTATATTTTGAGATGGTTTTGGTGGAGAATTAATGCGATGACGGAGATTGTTGCAATGGTGGCGTCGTTGTTTATTGCAGGATATTTTTCCTTCGGACATGATGCTTTAATATTTATGATGAATGGAATCAATCCAGAAACTATTGATGAGGTGACTAAATTAACTCCAACAGGAATAAATACGCAAGAATTATTTTTAGTAGCAAGTTGGAAAAAAATTGTTTCGGGTGCTGTTTTGACAACTATTATTTGGGTGATTGCTGCATTTATAACAGAACCTACAGATGATGAAACCCTGCGGAATTTTTATAAAAAAATAAGACCAAGTGGAAATGGCTGGGATTTAGTTATTGAAAAAGCCAAAGCAGAAGGTATAGAAATTCGAAAAGAAAAGAGTCAGTTGCCACTTGAATTATTATGTTGGGTAGTAGGCTGTGTTACGGTTTACGGAGCCTTGTTTGCGACAGGGAATTGGATTTATGGAAATGTAAATTCTGCATCGATTTTGACTGGGATTTCAATTATTGGGGCAGCATTTTTATTCCGTGCGTGGAGCAGTTTGAAGACAGATGAGATTGATCCTGATGTTGATTTGATGGATAACTTGGTCGATAAAAGATAACAAAAAGTAGTTTTATTTAAATTTTAATTGAGTGTGAGGACGATCACATCAATTAGAAATATTTTTTTTTAGTTTCGCAATTCTGATTTTTTTTAGGGAAAATATTTTGAATATACTACTTAGAAATATGAATAGAATTGCCTGTACTTTGTTTTTGTTTTTTTTAGTAAATGTCCAACAAATTACAGCCCAACTAGATTGGGTTTCGTGGTCATCAGTTCAATTAAATTATAGCGTAGGAGATAAGTTTACTTTTAAATTAAAACCTATTTGGAGGCAAAAAAATGACTTATCAGACTATGATAATACTTCCCTTGATGTCATTTTGTCTTTCAAAATAAATAATACTTGGTCACTCGAGTTTAATAATCGTCATTGGTTTTTTCCAAAGAGTGGCGATGATCGGGAGTTTTGGTTTTTTGACTTGAATCATAAAATTCCCTTGTCTTCCAAATTTACTTTTTCCAATAAACTAAGGTATCATCTTGGGGTAGATTGGAATAGAGAGGATACTGATTTTTTGAGGTGGCTATCAAAAATAACCTACACTACTGGAAAAAGAATTAGTCCATTTATAGGCAATGATATTTTCTATCGATTTCCAGCGGACAATGTTTTTGCTAGGATGAGATATAAAGTTGGTGCAGTTGCAACGATTTCAAAAAAGTCAAAATTAACTTTAGAAATATGGAGACAAATTAGTCTGACAGATGAATTTTCTGAGCCTGAAGCGAACTTTGTGGTAGTAAATTATAGTTATAATTTGAATTAATTATTTCCTACGTTTACCTCAATGCTTTTCCAAAAATTGTTAATTAGCGGTTGATGTTTCTTTTTAGCATCTTTCATTCCGGTAATGATAAATTCATAGTGCCTTTCTCCAATTTCCATTACTCGATATTCTAAGTATGCTTCTTTTGTTTTGGTGGCTTTGCAAGTAAACATCTGAGCGGTATATTTAATTTTTTTTAGAGTACCAGATTCTTTTTTAGAAATGTCATACCCTTTATATTGATCCTTGATGCCTTTAAACTTCAGGTCAAAAGCAAATTCTTCTATATTCAAAGTTTTTCCCATTGGACTTTTTTTGGAAGAAGAAAGCATCTTTTCCATATTGTCATCAATCGAGATGTGTAAACTATTTTCATAGCTTAATTTTGCTAGGACGTCGATATTATTGTTCTGACTTTTCATTCCATCGGGAACTGTTACCGAGAAGGTCGGAAGCTTTATTTTTTCACTTTGAGCATGAGCAATATTTCCATATGAAATTAGTAGGATGAAAATGATGGATATATTTAGAATTGAATTGTTTCTCATCAATATGATTTTAAAATTTTCGAATGGCTCTTACTTTAGCTTTGTTTCCTTTAATAAAGGAGTAAGACTTACCATTGAAGAAACTTTTATAATAAACATCTCTGCTATTAAACTCTGTTGAACTCCAATAGTATTCTTTGGCAAGCCTTTGGGCGACGGGTAGAGTAAGATTGAATTCATAAAGCTTGTCTAGCTCTTCTTGACTGGGCAAATACCAATCATCAAATCCATCAAATTCAAAATTAGCACAAAGTTGAGCAGGGTGGGTTTTTTCTGGAAATTTTTTCACAAGTCTCTCCGTATTTTTTGCTCCACCATAAATTCCTGGATCAAATGCAAGTGCTTTTCCTTTGGTTTCTCCAAACCAGTCAATGGTCTTACTACTTTGATCTCCAGGAGCCATAATTAATCCATGTAATTTAGTTTCATCAACATAAAAGATTCTTCCGCCTTCGAAAATATTACCTAAGGTGATTTTCTTTTTTCTTGCCTCATCCGCTATTTTCTTTTGTTCTAATTCAATTTCTTTTGCTTTTGCGATGGAGTCTTGACGTACTTTTTCTTTTTTATCTTTAGCAATTTGCGCATTTTCTTGTTTTTTGATCTCAGCATTTTTGCTTACTTGCTGCATTCCAAAATATCCAATCAAAGCAAGTAAAATTACACCAAGGATTCCTCCGATTAGTTTGGTATTTCCTCCTCCCTGTGTGGTTGGAGAAACTGGAGAAGGGGTTGATATTTTTTTTATTTCTTTGGTTTTGTTTTCTCCGTCATCGTCTAAATCTTGATTCTAGGAGCATATATAGAGAAATAAAAGTTTCTTATTCTCTGCTGACAAAAAAACCTTTAACTTATATATCTCTCTTTCTCTTATTTC
>CAYGRM010000168.1:13298-13817 GCA_964352225.1 uncultured Saprospiraceae bacterium
TGGTAGGAAGAGGAGTTGGAGTTGGTTCTGCAGGCACAGTTGGCTCTTTTACTGCAGGTGCATTTTGATGTTTTCCAATCTCATCAGCAAGTGCCAATAATTCAACATTAATTTTGTTTAGAGTTCTTTGCGCAGTATCATCGTCAAGAATACCCAAGGTTTGTTCTTCCTTTAGTTTTGAATACCTACTATTGATGAGTATGAGTTGTTGGTCGAGTTTTGATAATTGTTCTTTGGCAAGTAATTCAAGTGCTTTGTTCGTTTTGTTTTTTCGAATTAAATCTTTGACTTGACTAACCAATTCTTTGTAAGATTTCATTTTATTGCTTTGTAGATTAATTAATTGGGGCTTAGAGACTGTTTTGAATTATGTCGCTAATTTTTTTATGCGTCATTTTTCACCACATTTCGTTTTTTTCTCGGGCAATAACTAAGGCTATTCCCCTCCAAAAAAGCCTCATTTGGCAAAAAAATACACTATAAAAAATTTTAGCACACATTTCAAAACAGTCTCTTATA
>CAYGRM010000169.1:0-13735 GCA_964352225.1 uncultured Saprospiraceae bacterium
ATTATTAGAAAACCATATCAAAGATTATTTAGTTTCAGGCGGATCAGTCTTGTTAAAGAATTTAGATTTGAATGCTCGCACGATCACCAAATTACTTCCTGATGGCGAAGATCGAATTTATATTCAGAGTGGAGGATTTTCAAATATGAGAATTGATACGTTTTTAGAAGGCAAAGCCAATGTTATTTTTGGAGAAGGAAATCAACTCACCACAGATCGGATCAAGGAAAAAGTGGAAAAACATCAGAGTCAAATTCGAATACAATCTGATCATCCAACTTTTGAAATTGATTGGGTAAATGAAATGGAAACGCTTGGTGCAATTATTATTTAAAAAAAACAACGTTTCCATTATATATTTACCATGAAAAAAGCCTTGATTGAAGTACTCAATCAAGGCTTTTTTTTTAATCTTTCAACTTATCCTTAAACTCTTTTTTAAACTTATCCACTTTCGGTTTCACTACAAAAGTGCAGTACGGATTTCGATCTCCTACCCTAGCCAAATAATCTTTATGATAATCTTCTGCTTGGTAGAATTTTTCAAATTTATTCATCTCCGTAACTATTGGATCTGGCCAAAGATCAGAGGCATCAGCTTCATTCAATGATTTCTCCGCAATTGCTTTTTGATTTTCATTATGATAAAAAATCGCAGAACGGTATTGTGGCCCTACATCGTTACCTTGACGATTAGGAGTAGTTGGATTATGCGTTCGCCAAAATACATCCAACAACTTTTCAAATCTAAACAAGTCATGGTCAAAATTAATTTGAACTACCTCGGCGTGAACTGTATTTTTTGCACAAACTTTTTCATAAGTTGGATTTTCTACATGACCTCCCGAGTAGCCTGGGAAAACAGATTCTACTCCTTTTAAGGTATCGAAAACTGCTTCGGTACACCAAAAACAGCCAGTTCCTAAAGTCGCCAATTCAAAATTTTTATCGCTCATTTTATTTCTTTTATAATAAACTAATCCTTTTTTAAAAGTTGAACATAATAAACATTTGAGGTCTCATAAAGTTTTTAAAGATCCTTCAACTCAAACTTAGCTATCATTTTTTCTACAAATAACTTAAATGTTCCTTCCTCTAAAACCCACTTATTTTGTGCATTCACAAATGCGAGTCGTTTCATCGGAATAGAAAATTCTACCCGTTGCTCCTCTCCTGCCTGGAGTTCAATTTTCCGAAAAGCTCTTAACCGTTTTACCGGTGGTGTAATGCTAGCGTATTCATCAGAGATATAAATTTGCACCACTTCTTTCCCTGCACGATCTCCAATATTTTTTATAGAAAAAGAAAAACTTAAATCTTCATTCTCATTTAGAACTGATTTTTCTAACAATATATTTCCGTATTCGAAAGTTGTATAACTCAATCCATGTCCAAATTCAAATTGTGGAAAAAATGGAATCTCACTTCCTTGCAATTCCTCTGCCTCCACATGTTTGTGATCATAAGTCATCAAAGCATTGGAATAGCGTGGGTAAGTGTAAGGCAATTTTCCAGATGGGTTTATTTTCCCAAAAATTATCTCCGCTATCGAACTAGCTCCTTCTTGCCCAGGATAATATCCTAACAATATACTTCCAATTTCGTCAACAATTGGACGGATAATTCTTGGTCGACCTTGGAGCAAAACTAAGGTAATTGGTTTACCGGTTTGAATCATTGCTTTTGCCAAGGCTATTTGTGCAGAGGGCAAATCTAAATCATTGATATTCCCCAAAAACTCTGTGTAAGAATTTTCACCCAAGCATAGAATGATATGATCAACTTCATCAGCTTTACGCACAGCCTCTTCTAAATTCACTACTTCATCATATTGACATCCTGCTGAAAAGACTACATTATTTTTTCCTATTTCATTTTCAATGGCTTGCAATAAATTGGTTTTAGCTTTCGCAAATTCCACACTCGTTTTCCCTTGCCAATCATAAGACCATCCGCCATTTAAGCTCCGCATAGATTCGGCTACCCAACCTGTAACTAGGATTTTTTTGTCTCTTGAAAGTGGTAAAGCTCCCTCTTTATTTTTCAAAAGTGTAATTGATTCAGCAGCAGCAGCTTTTGCTTTTGCTAAAAATTCCTGAGAACCAAATTTTTCATAATTCTCGCCTTTTACCAAAACTGGATTTTCAAATAATCCTAATTCATATTTTAATTTTAAAATTCGTCGAACCGAAATATCCAATCGTTCCTCTGTGATGGAACCTTCCTTGACGAGTTCGATCAAGTGTTTGCAAAAACTCAAATCATTAGGCACCATACTCATATCAATACCTGCGTCGATGGCCATGCGAACCGCTTCTTTATGATTAGCTGCTACTCGATGTCGAGAATGCAAATATTTAATATCCTCCCAATCTGTAACTGCCAATCCCTCAAATCCTAATTCATCTCGTAAAAGTGTGGTTAGAATTTCTTTATTGGCATGAACAGGAATACCATTTATTTCACCTGAGTTTATCATAATCGTTTTGGCACCAGCATCTATCGCTGCCTGAAATGAAGGCACAAAATACTCCCTCAAGAAATGTTCTGGAATCCAGGCTGGTGTTCTATCTTTCCCACTTAAGGGCATTCCATAACCCAAAAAGTGTTTTAAACAAGAAGCTACTTTATCAAAACGACTAATATTCTCTCCTTCAATCCCACTTATCATTGCACAGCCCATTTCGGCCGACAGGTATGGATCTTCTCCAAACGTTTCATAAATTCTCGCCCAAGCAGGATTTCGAGTTACATCTTGAACCGGTGAAAAAACCCAAGGAATAGAAGATGCTCGAGTTTCATAAGCGGTAATTTCGCCTTGTACTTTGGCTAATTCTAGATTCCAAGTGGCCGCTAATCCAATTTGATGCGGAAAAAAAGTAGCTCCTTGAGTATAGCTTGCACCATGTATCGAATCAATTCCATATAATACTGGAATGCCCAATCGGGTTTCATTCATAGCTTTTTCTTGAATTGTAGAAACTACATAGTACCATTGTTTTCGAGTCAAAGCTTCACTTGATGGCACATTAAGAATCGACCCCACGTATTTTTCCAACAATACATTTACAAGTTTTTCCTCGTTAAATGCAAATGGTTTTTCAGGTTGATAAACCTTTCCATTCAAGACAACATCAAGTGTGACTTGGGTCATCTGTCCCACTTTTTCCTCAATTGTCATTTTATCTAACAATACATTTACACGGTTATTTATTTCTTTTGACATGAGACTTATACTTCATTTTTTTTTCTAAAATATTTATTAAATACTAGTTTACTTTTTCCAATTTTCTCATTTGAAAAAAATGAAAAAGTAGTGTGACCAATGATATTCCTAATCCCCCAAATTCACGAGTAAATTCAATATGAGGTTTTTCTGCTTTCATTCCTTCTGCAATATTTGGCATTCCCATTCTTATCCAATTAATTAATTCTGGAAATAAAATCCCAAGACCGATTATGCAAATCGCAATGCCTAAATAAATCACTCCTTTACTATATTTTTGGGAAATGGCAAAACCTGAAACACCCGCCACTAAGCCATAAATCAATACCCAAATCCAAGGATCAGGATCGTTAAATTGAATAATAGCAAAGACGACAAAAAGGATGGTGAGAATGATATTAACTACTTTCATGATTTTGATTTTTGGAGATAGTGAAATCATTTAAAACTCTATTCGATAACTCAAGATAGGGATTAATCCTAATTGATATTTCTGAACTACCTCATCTAAAAAAGTATCATAAAATTTAAATGACTCATTTTCAGTATTGGTAAGATTCAAAATATCAATAGCTAAGGTGCTGTTAAACTTCTTTTTATTTCTTTTCCAATAAATTCTTAAGTCAGTTTTAAAGACATCTTTTTGTTTCAAAGAGTAAGCTTCTGATTCATTAAAAACAGTTTTGCCTGCTGCCTTAGAGGCCACTTCATCAATTGGAGTTTCTCTTAATCCGCCCATGTAATTTACTCGCAAGTTAACTCCAAGTATGTAATCTTTTCCTTTTCTGCTGTAAGGAAACTCTTTTCCATAAGTAGCATTGACGATGTAATTTCCATTGAATCGAGTGTCTCTTTTTATCCCATCGGAACCTTCATATTTAGATTCGTACAAGCTTACATTGGCAAGCCAAAAAGTATTGTTGTTAAAATATTGTTGAGCGGAAACTTCAACTCCATAATTTTGACCAATCCCATTATTCGTTAAAATTAAATCAAGGTCTTCATTAAAATAATTGATCAATGAAAAACTATTTAATGTATCTCTTGAGATAGGAACATCAGCTAAGAATTGAAGATAGGTTTCTACTTTAAATAAAACTTTATTCGCAATTCTATTTTGATAAGATAAGGTCACTTCATTGGATTTGGTAAATCCTAAAGTACCATTCCCTGAATCTAAAGGTGAAGGAACAGAATAGACTTGAAGATTCTGAATCTTACTATTTCTTCCGATAGACAATGCCAACAGTTGTTTGTCATTCAATTCATATTGTACCAACAACCGAGGATCAAAACTACTCGAACCATTAAAATTAAAATAGGAATAGCTTGCCCCTAAGCTAATTTGAACTGCAGATAAATTCAGTCTCCATTCTAAAAAAGGGCGAATCAAAGCGTCACTCAGTTGATCATTGAAATCTAAAAAGGTATAATTAACTCCTCCTATAAATTTATTCTGACGATCAATTTTAAATTCTAAAGAGGATTTGATAGAGGTATTTTCTAAAGTTATTTTGTCCGAAACTAAAAGACTATCTGGTGGAGCATCAAATAATCCAGAGACGTAATCGTCTTTTCTACCCGAGTAGATTATGGTATTTTCCCATCTTAATCTTTCCGAAAATGATTTGGAATAAGTCCCCCCAAATAAATTCACAACAGAACTGTAATCTATATTTTTGAAATCTTTTTCTTCCCTTCTCAAGGAATCATCCTTTGCCTCAAAAACATTTGAACTACTTCCAAATAACCCAAATAACTTTATTTCACCTCCCTTGCTTAAAGGAAAAAACATAGTAAATGCTAGGTCTTGATAATTAATCGCTTCATCTCCTAAATCAACTCCTGCTGCTCCCACTAATCCTAAGGTTGAATACCGATAATTCACTAAATACGAGGCGTTACTACTTTTAGAAAAAGGGCCTTCAGCGGCAAAATCAATTCCAATCACTCCTATTTGTCCCGTGAATTCATGCTTCTCATTATTCCCTTTTCTAAGATTCATATCCATGAGTCCTGATAATGCATTGCCATAATAAGCAGGAAAGGCACCTCTCATAAAAGTACTATTCCCCAAGAGTTGAGCACTTAACATATTGACACCTCCACCATTTTGACTGGGGCGATCACTTGCCGTTCCAGCATTGCTAGTATGATTTGGATTAATAATTTCGACACCTTCCAATCTCCAGCTCATATTGTTGGGAGAGTTTCCTCGAATGATCATATGATTGGCTTGATCATTATTGGTCACCACACCTGCATACGAAAATGCTAATCGAGCAGGATCATTAAATGTTGCAGGAAACCGAAGGGTTTCTTCAATAGTCAAAATTTCTGCTGAAGGCATAATTTTATCTCGGGAATTTGGGGCAGTACTTTTTATGACTACTTCTTTAAGCGATGAACTAGCTTCCGTCAGGGCTATTTCTAAAACCATTTCTTTACCTGATTCTAATAAAATTTCTGAAATGGTCAAAGTTTCATACCCTACAAAACTAACTTGCAAACTATATCTGCCTACAGGAATTTCTTCCATTCGATATGATCCATTAAAATCTGTAGTCGTGCCAAACTCGGTATCAAGTAGTGCAATAGATGCTCCTTCCAATGCATTATGATTATAACTATCATAAATATACCCTCGAATCGTCTGGGTCAAATTTTGACTAAGCCCTACTTGGCTAAAAAAAAGAAACCACAAAAGCATTATGTTTTTTGTAAAATGCTTTTGTGGTTTTTTGAATAGAATCATTTATATTATTTTTTATGGTTCGCCTTTTTCTAAATTATCTCCTCTTAAAATTAAGGTCTAGAAAAATTATTCTTTCAATCTTTGTTCTTCCTGCAAATGAACTTTTATTTGTTCAATTACTTTTCCTAGTGAATTAAACACTTCTTCATTGGAAAATCGGACCTCAGTTAATCCTTCTTTGTTTGTGATTATTGTTCTTCGTTCATCATATTCTTTTTGGATTTTATCCTCATGATATTTTCCATCAAGCACAATGGATAGCTTAAATTGATGGCAATAAAAATCTAAAATAAATCCACAAAAAGGATGTTGCCTACGAAATTTGACACCTAACTTTTTGTTACTTAATTCCTCCCAAAGAATATTTTCAGCTTTAGTCATTCGATTTCGTAAATGAAATGCATTGACAAAAATATTCTTTTTCGCAGTTCTGTGGAGGTTGTAATTGTAATCAGTTGGTTCTTTGTTTTCGTTTTTCATAGGCGCGCACGATGGGAGAAAACAATACATTTACATCCCAATAATCTTCCTAATCATCGCCTTATCAATCCCCCCTCCTGCAAAATCATCAAACGCTTTTTCAGTTACTTCAATGATGTGTTTTTGAATAAAAGGTGCGCCTTCTTTGGCTCCTTGCTCCGGTGACTTGATGCAACATTCCCATTCCATAACTGCCCAACCATCAAATCCGTATTGGGATAATTTTGAAAAAATACCTTTAAAATCTGTCTGCCCATCACCCAATGATCGGAATCTTCCAGGTCGCTCTTTCCAATCAGCATACCCACCGTAAACGCCTGCTTTTCCACTTGGATTAAACTCGGCATCTTTTACATGAAACATTTTAATTCGCTCATGATAGTAATCAATGAATTTTAAATAATCCAATTGTTGTAAAACAAAATGACTCGGATCATATAATATATGACAACGATTGTGATTTTTGGTAGCTTCCAAAAATCGTTCGAAAGTCAATCCGTCGTGTAAGTCTTCTCCTGGATGAATTTCGTAACAAAGGTCAATTCCATTTTTATCATACTCATTCAATATCGGCATCCACCTTTTGGCCAATTCCTTAAATGCTTCTTCCACCAAACCTGCTGGTCGCTGTGGCCAAGGATACATCGTATGCCAGATCAAAGAACCTGAAAAAGTCACGTGAGCATTCAGTCCTAAATTCTTACTGGCACGAGCAGCATACTTCAATTGTTGAACCGCCCACTTTTGTCGAGCTTTTGGATTGCCTTGCACTTCCTTCGACGCAAATCCATCAAACATCAAATCGTAAGCTGGATTTACCGCTACCAATTGCCCTTGCAAGTGAGTGGAAAGTTCGGTAATTTTTAAGCCATGTGATTCTACCATTCCTTTTAATTCGGAACAGTAAGTTTTGCTAGTCGCTGCTTTTTTCAAATCAATTAATCGCTCTTCCCAAGTTGGAATTTGAATTCCTTTATAACCTAAACTTGCTGCCCATTTACACATATTTTCTAATGTATCAAATGGTGCTTCATCTCCTACAAATTGTGCTAAAAATATTGCTGGGCCTTTGATGGTTTTCATTTTCATAATATAAATTCTAAAAAAGTTTATTCTAAAAAAATTGGATTCTTAATCATTAAGTAATTGTTCAATATTAAATATAGAATTACTTAATCATCCATAGTTACCATTATTTCAAAACTTCGTCCACTTTGATTTACTCTTACTTGATGCTACTACTTTTTCGATAAATTGCATCCCGCGAACACCATCGACTACCGTTGGGAAATCCGTGTACACCTTGTTAGGTTTCTTATTTTGTAAACGCGCTTGAACACATTTAGCAAAATTTCGATAGATATTCGCAAAGGCTTCTAAATAGCCCTCAGGATGCCCGGCGGGAAGTCGAGTATGTGCTTGAGCTTCTGCCGAGAGATTACCAACTCCAGTTCGCATAATTTCAGTTGACTTATCCAACCATCTGACAATCAATGAATTAGGCTCCATTTGTCTCCATTCCAAACCTGCTTTTTCTCCATAAATTCTTATTCGTAAATTATTTTCCTCGCCTGCTGCTATTTGACTTGCAGACAAAATCCCTTTGGCTCCATTGTCAAATTCTAACAATACATTTCCGTCATCATCTAATTTTCTACCATCTACTAAAATCGATAAATCCGCACACATCTTTTTAATCTTCAAACCTGAAATATACTCGGCCAAATTCTCCGCATGAGTACCAATATCACCCATTGCTCCAGCAATTCCAGATCGTTTAGGATCAGTTCTCCAAGCAGCTTGCTTTTGATCAGAACCTTCCATGAAAGTTGACAACCACCCCTGCGGATATTCTACCATGATCTTTCTAACCTTTCCGATTTTGTTTTTAGCAATCATCGATTTGGCTTGTTTCACCATGGGATACCCAGTATAATTATGGGTAAGCGCAAAGAGGAGTCCTGTTTTTTCTACTAACTTTTGCAACGCCTTTGCCTCTTTTAAGTTGAAGGCAAGGGGTTTATCACATACCACATGAAAACCATTTTCCAAAGCCAATTTTGCTGGGCCAAAATGCATATGATTAGGAGTAACGATACTGATAAAATCCATCCGTTCGCCGAGAGGAAGTTCTACTTCTTTTTTGATCATTTCCTCGTAGCTTTCATAAACCCGATCAGCAGGTAAATATAAATCTGCTCCTGATAATTTTGATTTTTTCGGGTTGCTGCTGAATGCACCGCAAACTAATTCGATCTCTCCATCTATCGCTGCAGCCATTCTGTGAACTGCTCCAATGAATGCTCCCCGGCCACCGCCGACCATGCCCATTCTGATTTTTCGCTTCATTTTTTTAGGATTTTTTTTGGAAAAAATTGATAGGGGTAAATATAACACTTAGGAATTTATTTGCAAGGATTCAGTAGGCAGTTTTCAGTAGGCAATAGGCAGATGGCAACTAAAAACTGCCAAGGGCAACTGCCTACTGTTCACAATTCCTTGATTTTTAGGTTTCGAAATTTGACCGTGCTACCCTGTTCCTGTAATCCAATATTACCGATAGTAGTCTTGGAAAAATGAGGATAATTTCTAAATTTACTTTTTGCCACAAGGTCATTCCATTCATCGGTTGCTAGTTTGAATCTCAAAATTAATTTCCCATTTAACCAATGCTCGACGTAATCATTTAGAATCACAATTCTGGCTTGGTTCCATTTCCCAATAGCAATAGCTTTTTCATAACTACTTGAATATAAGTCATAAGCATCTCCAGTTTTATGTTTCTCTAGAGGTAGGTCTTTTGAGTTTTTTAAAACTGCAGGATCTAGCAATTGATACTCGATAGCATGACACCAAATGGCAGTATCTTTTTTTTCTACAACTCGATAAAAAATTCCGCTGTTGGAAAGTGATGAAAGCTTAAAGTCGATTTTTAAATCAAAGTTTTCAAATTGTCTTTTAGTAACTAAATCACCGCCTCCTTTTTCCATTACTAAGTTTTTTTCTACATCAATATACCATCCTTGAGTTGGAAGGGTATCTGAATTATAACTTCGCCAATGTTCTATTTTTTTTCCATCAAAAAGTAACTCCCAACCGCCTGCGATTTCTTCAGAGGACAATTGATTCGGAATACTTTCAGCTAATTTTTCTACTGGTTTTTTGTTTTTCGAATCGTTGGAGGAACTGCAACCGATCAAAAAAAAGGAGATAAATAGGACTAGATATTTTCGGGAAAACGTCATTTAATAAATTTAATTAGTTCTTTTCTATTTGAAATCGCCTGATAATCAATTAGTTATGAATTAAATCATTTTTTTTTCAGATGGTAAAAATATTGAAATGTAGCTGATTTCCACATTTTAAACTTATTTTTTCAAAAAAATAAAATAGCGAAAATTCGCACTTTCATCCAATGTAATCAGATTTTAATCTATAAAACTATTTTGATCCCAATCCAAAATCCCACTTTTGAAAAGTTTTATAAAACTCCTGAAAAAAGTTTTTTAACCTAAAGCATTTCTAAAAGTGCTTTTACAAAATCAATTAATCATGAATAATTACATTTATGAAAATAACAACACCAAGGCATTTTATAATATGGCTTGGATTACATTTGCCTTAGCTTCTATCGGAATGGCTGTAGGATTATATTATTTGGAAGCTCCCGTGGAGATGAAAGGATTTTTAATTATGTCTTATATCTTTTCAGTTTCATCCTGCTTTACGGTGGCAAAAGTCGTGAGGGATAAACATGAATCTGATAAGTTTTTAGAGAAAGTGGAGAAGGCAAAAACAGAGAAATATCTTGCGGAGAAACAGCCAATGGTGGCGATGGAGGAGCGGTAATTTTGATTTTTTTTTAGATCCAGTTATCGGATACCTTTAAGGTATCCGATAACTAATGACGATAAGTTATCCTCGTTTGGGTACTTAAATGACCTTATATGACTTAAATGGTTCAAAATCAAAATCAGGAAATATTTTGTAAAAGATAGAAAAGCATGAAAAATAACAAAACCGATTCCAACATTTTAGATGATAATTATTTTCCTGAAAAGAAAACTCAATTCCATTTCTTTAGAACGATTGGTTTTTCTTTTTTATTTATCACATCATTTGTTTTGTTGTATTTTATTTTATTCTTTGCAGTTGTGCCATATTTCGAAAAAAATGAAGGGCAAGAGAATGTATTTTCTATTCTTTTGCCAATGATTCTATCTTCATTACCTTATCTTTATATTTTTCGATTAGAATACAAAGAGGGAAATCTAAAACCAGGAAAATGGGAATTATGGGTAGCTATTTTAACGCTTTCGTTTATATTCTTAGTTGGAATTTTTCATCTATTCCGTCTATAAAAAGACCTTTTAAAACTAACGTCTTAAAAGGTCTTTTTTGAATCAAGAAAAATTTAGATATCTAAACCACTACCCCATACAAATCATATTCCTCCGCCTTCGTAATTTTCACATTCGCAAAATCTCCAATTCTTACATAATTTTCTTTCGCATTGACGAGCACTTCATTATCCACTTCTGGCGAATCAAATTCCGTTCGTCCGATAAAATGTTCTCCTTCTTTTCGATCAAAAAGTACCCGCAAAGTTTGCCCTACTTTTTCTGAGTTTTTTTCAAAAGAAATATCTTGTTGAATTTCCATGATCGCATTGGCTCGTTCCGATTTCACCTCTGCTGGAACATCATCTTCGTAGTCATGGGCAATCGTACTTTCCTCATGTGAATATTGAAAAACTCCTACTCTTTCAAATTTCATGTCTTCCACAAAATCGCAAAGGTCTTGAAATTCTTCCTCCGTTTCTCCAGGATGACCTACGAGCAAAGTAGTTCGAATCGCAATTCCAGGCACTCGCTCTCGAGCGTAATTTATCAACTCACGAGTTTCCGCCTGAGTGATTTGCCGACGCATTCTTTTAAGTACATCATCATTCGCATGCTGCAGAGGAATATCGAGATAATTGCAGATTTCTTTTCGTTCTGCCATCGCATCAAAAATCTCTTTGGGAAATTTACTCGGATAAGCATAATGCAATCGAATCCACTCGATGCCTTCCACATCTGCCAAGGCATGAAGTAATTTTGGTAAAGCTCTTTCTTTATAAATATCAAGACCATAATAAGTCAATTCCTGAGCAATCAGCATCAATTCTTTCACACCCATTCGAGCTAAGTTTTGAGCTTGTTTGACCAGTAATTCGATGGGTTGAGAGATGTGTTTTCCACGCATCAAGGGAATTGCACAGAAAGAACAAGTCCGATTACAACCTTCTGATATTTTTAAATAAGCATAATGTTGGGGAGTGGTCGTGATTCGTTCACCAATCAATTCATGCTTATAATCTGCATTCAATTTGGCCAACAAACCGGGCAATTCTAATGTCCCAAAGTAGGCATCTACTTCTGGAATCTCTTCTTCTAGATTTTGCTTATAACGTTCTGATAAACAACCAGTTACGTATAATTTCTCAATACCACCTTGGGTTTTAATATCAGCATATTGAAGAATCGTATTGACGGATTCTTCTTTGGCCAAATCAATAAAACCACAAGTGTTAATGATGACGATATTGGCATCTTCATCATTGCTATCGTGAGCCACCTCGAAGTCATTTCCTTTGAGTTGAGTGATCAAATCTTCGGAATCTACCAAGTTTTTGGAGCATCCCAAAGTGATCACATTTACCTTATCTTGTTTTAATGTCTTTGTCTTCAAATTTGTAAAATTTTCGCAAAGCTAACTAAATCGCAATACCAATCAAAATATAGATCAAAATATCAATTACCATCAAATAGCCTGAAGTAAAACTACCTCTACTAACTTTTGGGATAGCGATTTTGATAACTCCGTTAATATCTAAAAAAAGATAATTTTACTTTGAAAAATGCGTTTGAAATTTGTTTGGTTTGACCTTTGCAACCCTTAAATTTGTAACTAAATTCAAACTTAAGACACTACTGATCAATTAGAACCTTAAAAAAAAGACTTATCATTTTATGAAAAAATTATCGCTTTTTATCGCCTGCTTCTTTTCTATTCATATTGTTTCAGCTCAGTTCGGATTTTCTGCAGGTTACAAACCGATTAATGCTAAAAATTGGGAAAAAATTATTGAAACCAATCAAGCTAATTTCCCGGTAGGTTATAATCCAGTTCCTTTGGCAAATGGCGTTCAAGTCGGAGTTGATTATTGGTTTCGACTAAAAAATCATCGAGTTGAGTTTATGCCAGAATTAAGTTATTCTAGATTTAAGAGAGTTTGGCAAATTGAAGATGGAACAGGTGTGGAAGAACAAATTAATTCGAATTTTTTAGGATTACATTTTAATACTAATTTTTATGTGTTTGATTTTAAAGGAGATTGTAACTGCCCTACTTTTGGAAAGCAAGGCCCTGATGCAAAAAAAGGATTTTTCATCCAAGTTGCTCCTGGGGTAGATTATGTTTTCAACTCTTTTAAAGATGCTGATGGGACTAGAACCGCGAATGATATTGTTCCTTCGATCGGATTAGGGGTTGGTATAGATTTCGGTTTGAGTAATTTATTGACGATTACTCCGATGGTAAAAGTTCATCAATATTTTGGGGTAGAATGGGAAGGTTTGAATACTTATTTCGAGACACCGGGACAACCCATTTCTGATGAATTTAATAAAAATGACATTACCCAACTTTTTGTAGGATTGAGAATTGGGTTGAGATTAGATTCTAATAATTACTGAGTTCTAAAAATATAACAATATATTTTCATGGCTTAATTTAATAACTTGCCACGGGTTTTTCCATATAAAAAACCTTAAAAATCAACCAATCCTAAAACCAAAAAGAGTCATTCACCAACAGGGAATGACTCTTTTTTTTTTAAATGTAATTAGATTGTTATGTTATGGTTGACAATCTTGTTCAAATAAACATTTCACCGCATCTTTGCAATTGCCATCTTCGCAAGTCACTTTAATTCCATACCCTACACAGTCTTTTTCTCCATAGTAAATTAGGAATCTTGTCTGTCCATTTTCCAAAAATTTCTCTACACCTTCGGTAATACAGCCGCAATCATCAGAAACAACTAACTCTTTTACAACATGTTTTTCAAATGCTGCTCCACTTGCTTCCGTCGCTTCATCCCAAGTACATAAATCCAATTCATCATCTTCGTAACAATCTTTTAATGCCAAAAGGATTTCATCATCATTGGCAATGGTCTGAGTGGATTCATCTTCAAAAATAATATCAACTGGATAATTCAATGATGG
>CAYGRM010000170.1:0-13686 GCA_964352225.1 uncultured Saprospiraceae bacterium
TTTCAAAATCTGGAAGTTCTAAATAGTTACTAAAATAAAAATATTATTTTTCCTTTTTTACAAACCTTTTCCAACCCATTCTTCCTAAAAATAAAGTCAACATCAACATTCCTAAGGAAGCAAATAATGTCCAATTTTTAGATAACTCAGAAGGTGAATAAAGTGGAGTCATATCGCCAATTGGAACGAAGCCAGCCCAAAAAAGTGGATGATGTCGATCTGGCGGGACATTAGAATCAGCCAGATATTTTAGCTTAGCTTTTCGTAGGGCAATATCTTTTGAGGTTCCATTTTTAAGCTGTTTGAAAAAACTATTGGTGATCGTGGCAGTTTCATCATCAGGCACACTCCACAAACTCATCACAATACTAGGACAACCTGCGTAAGCAAATGCCCGCGACAAACTCATGATCCCTTCACCTCTATTTATTTTTCCAAAACCAGAATTACATGCACCTATAAAAACCATTTCTGTTTCCATATTCATATTGTATAATTCAGCTGCGGTGAGATGATTATCTTCATTAGAATCTTCCAGTTGAGTGAAAACTAAATGTGAATTCAGCGGATTTTTGTCATCATACATTCCATGCATTGCTAGATGTAAAATATCGAAATGGTGAGAAGTATCTTTAAAAACTGCTTCTGTTGCTTGCTCGCCTATAAAAGCACTTCCATCTAACAAATTAGCAATAGATTTAACCCCTTTTCTGGAAGCAGGTAAATCAACATATCTACCTTTTTTAAAGTATTGATAGCTAGTTGGTCTACTCGCATCTGATATTTTTCCCGAACTATAGACTGGTGCAAAACCACCATATTTTAATTTTCTAGTCAAAACTGGCGATCCTTTTTGTTGCACGAGCATGGTACTTGAAAATGCATAACTAATCGAATATTGATGCAATAAATAATCAAGGGAGGCATAATTGATTTGTTCCGGATGAGGTTTTTGTTTGATCAAGATTTCAAAAGGAATGTAGCCCAACATCCCGTCAGGAATGATGACTAATTTTTGAAAATCTCTTTTTGGAAAATGACTTAAAGGCTCCTTTAGTAATAGCTCATAAAAGTCGAATGCATGGTTAGTATATGTATTCCAAGCATGCTCAACAGAATCTCGGTGGGTGATGTATTCAATATTTGTGATTGATTTTCTAAAAGAGAAAATCGAATTATCGTAGTCTTGAGGTTTATTGACCAGGTCAATGTGTACTTCATTAGAATTGATAGAAAAAATAAACAACTGTCTTTCGCCTGAGAAAAATTCGATTAAAGTTGTTCCAACTTCTAAGTCATTTTGAACTTCTTCAAGCGTTGTAACAGAGTTGTCGTATTTGAGTTGGTAATAGCGGGGATAATCATTTTCTAGCTGTAAAACAAATTGATTGTAGACTCCTTTTGCTTCGAGTAATCGCTCTTGTGCAATAATCGTTTTGACACTATCTTTTGCTTGCAAGGCATCGGTCAACTGTTTTTGAATAACTGCGATTGATATTTTTAGGCTTACTTCTTTCGCCTCCAAGGAGTCAGGTAAATCTGCAAAAACCAAAGCTTTCTCATTCGAAAAAGATTGCAATAAAGCATTTGATTTACTCTTTTCGGAAAAGTAAAATGCTTGCTCCACATACTTTTTGTCTTCTGTTTGATTTTTTAAAACCAAGCAATTATAGATTGCCTCCTCATAAACTTGGGAAGCAATTCGATTGAAGATTAATTGATCATTGTATTCTATAAATGATCGTCTGATGTCATCAATTATCTTATCGCACAGCAAAAAATTCTTATAAGCTAACTCCAAATGAATGATTTTTTTCTTGGATAAAAAAAGCTTAGTCTGAGTCTGTGCCTTGAGTGCAAGGGTCGAAAGGAAGAGGTTTTTATCTAAAGCTTTTTCTTCGGGAGGATTTCTAGAAACGTCAAAAATTTCATATTGAAAAGGGACATTGGTATTGAGAGCGTTTTGAAAATGTACTAGTGCTACTTCCAAACCGCCTTTTTTCAAGTATGTTTTTCCGATTTGTTGTTCCACTTTTGCTAAAGCAATATGCCCTGATTTGTAAGTGTCCTGATATTTTGTAAAAGCGTTGTTATAGAAAGCTAATGCTTGATCATACATATTTAATTCAAAATAAACATCGCCGATGTGTCCCCAACTTTCAGCTACATTAGGATGTGACTCATCAAAAACTTTCTCGTTGATTTCTAAAGCTTTTTTGTAGAAAATTAAAGCTGAATCTAGTTCCCCTCTGGTTCGGAGAACTGCTGCAATATTATTGTTACTTTCTGCGAGATCAGGATGCAAAGCTCCTTTGTGAAATTCCACTAGATCAAGGGCTTGTTGATAAAAGTTAAGGGCTTGAGAGTAGTTACCACTTAGGGTTTTTATTTTTCCAATATTATTTAAAAACGGGGCACGGGAAGGATGCTCGGTTCCTTTGAGTCCTTCGAGGATGGTCAATCCACGTTGCGTATTCATCAAACCCAAATCATAATTTCCTTTATTGATAAATGCATTTCCCAATTGATAATAAAGTTCGACAACAATATTTTGCTCTTCACTATTTTCTTTTTTAAAAATGTCGATGGCTGTTTGAATGATTTTTGTAGCTCGATCGTCTTCGCCTTGAATTGAATAGATGGTTCCTAGTGCACCTAATGTTTCTGCAGTTGCAGGATGTTCTCCTCCAAATGCCAGATTATTGATATTGAGAGCAGTATGAATATTTTCAAAAGCTAGCTCAATTTGTCCCAATTGGCTTTGGGTGATACCAATCGACAGCAAAGACTTAGCTATGTCTGAATGATTCTCAGGAAGCTTTTCTTTTTGTATGGTAAGTGCTTTTTCAAAATATTTTAAAGCTTCTTTGAAGTGAGCATCATTGAATTCTACTTTTCCTAAAAGGTGGTAAGCACTTGCCGCAAGCGTATCTTTTCGAGAAGTTAATCGAAGGATGGAGGTGGCTAATTTTTTGGCTTCGTAATTTTCATCTGAGAGAAAGAGGATTTCAGTCACCTCGATTAGTGTTTTGATGCGAAGAGTTCGTTGGCCGTTTTGTCTATATCGATTGGCAGCTTTGGTAGTTATTTTGATAGCATCCTTATATTCTCTTTTTTGGGTGAGTACACGACCTTCCTCTAACCAAGTGCTTGCTTGATCAGTTTGTGCAAGAAGAGGATAGGTTGCTACAAAAAATAAGAAAATCACCAATGCTATTCGCATATATTCTCTCTATAATTTTTAAACTCAAAACTTTGCCTGAAAAAGTGTTTTGAGTAGATTAGGATTTTAAAAAGGCTAGTTGGTGGATGCGTTTTGTTTGGATGATTAAAGGTAATGATTTTTGCAGGATTAGCGGGGAGTTAGTCCGTCATTTTAGATTTGAAAAAAGTGACGAGTTCGGCTCGTTGCTCTTCGGTCAATCTTGCAGAAGAATGGGCAATCAAATATGGTGTCAGCGGCATTTCTTTTTTCTCTACTTTTTCGTAGGCTTCTTCCAATTTATGATTAGCTTTTTTAGGGTTGTAATTCCCCCATTCTGAAAAATTCACCTCTCCAAGTCCATGATCAATATGTCCTTTTACCCACCAAGATACTGGCGCAACATTGGAGTACCAAGGATATTTTGATTCGTGGGAATGGCAATCGTAACAAGCATCTTTGAGCATTGTTGCAATTTTTTCGGAGGGTTTGGTGATTTCGATAAAGTCTAATTTCGTATCAACGGGTGGGTTAGTTTTATCAATTCGCCAAAATTGCATGATGATAAATATTCCTAAAAGTATGCCGAGTATTAAGTTGCGGTTTATTTTTTTCATAGAGGATCTTTTTTGGTAAAGATAAAAAATGGAAGGGGAAGTATTTAGGTTTTGAGTTATAAATTGAGGGAGGTGTTTTTTTGTGGCGTTTGTTTTTTTTTCATTGAAAAAAAAACAGCCTGCCGGCTGGTAGGAAATCAAAAAACTCTAGGCGAAAAAATAGCTAAGCACAAGGCAGGCTCCCGCACCCACATTTTTCGCCAAGCCTAGCCCGCTCTCTGCTTCTCATGGTTTTCCTTTCAAATTAAGTTAGTGGTGTATTAACTATTGAGCCGTAAAACGTTTAACGTTCAACGTCAAACGAAAAAATCTACTCCATTTCTTCGACTTTTTCCAATAACCATTTCTTTGCGGCGAGTGCTTTGCAATTGTTAATTTGAGTTTTGAGTTTTTGGATGCCGGGTTTATCGTAGGGAGCGAGGGAGGCTAGTTTACGAGTGAACCGGATCCCATTCATAAGTTGTTGTTTGACTTCTCTGGAGATTAATTTGTTTCGACGTAAGTAGATTCCGTAACTGTCTAAAAGTGATTCTAAGGCATCTAGTTCGTTGAGTTCGTAGTAAGTTTTGAGGAGCATGAGTCTTCCGCCCATGGTGTAGGAAAGATTTTTATATTCGACTTCTCGCAATTGTTCGATCACTTTTTGATAGTCTTCTTTGTGAAAATAAACTTTGGCTAAGTTGTAACTTAAGTCGTTGTCTTGACTTTCACGCGGGAGTCGTGTGGTGTAGTTTTGAATAAATTTTTCTGTCCAATCAAATTCTTTAATGTGGAGACCGACGGTAACAATGTTTTTATAATCTCTTGGGTCAAGCATTCCATCTATGAAATTAATTTCTTTTTCCAAGAGCGTTTTAAAAATATCAAACAGCTCATAGAAGTATTCAGACTTCCCATTGTTGATTTTTGTATCGATGCAATAATTTTTCAAATAGATATAGATCGTATTTAATTCTTGCATCGTGAATGAGTTGTAATTTTTTTCTAAAATTTCTTTTGCATTTTGGAAAAAAACTTCATCCTCTGGTTGAAGTAACATTGATACAATATAAAAATAGGATTTGATACAAGGCTCATTGATGTAAGGGCTATTCTTTAGGTTTTCTAAAAAATCTGGGAAGAGATGAATATTGGGATTGATGGCGGTAATATTTTTATAGGCTAAAAAATCACAGTAGTTTTTTAATTTATTAAAAATATAAAAAGCATCGAGGTGATAATCTGCTTTTTCTAAGTTGCCAAAGTCAGGTAGTTTCGTAGTATTGATTTCTTGATTTCGATATTTTTGGTATTCGATTTTAAATTTAGAAAAATGATGATTGGCATTTTTTAAACTTGATTTCTCTTGAATCAAATCAGCTTGGCGAGTGGCTCCTGCAAAATGTTTGTTGAGGCTAGGGGTGTTGATGATTGGTAATAAATAGATGAGTTCATCTACCGGATTTTTTTTGAATTCATTATATGCTAAGAAGTGATAAGCTTTTTTTGTCAAATCAGAGCATAGTCTTCTCATTTGCTCATCTAGGTAAGGAGCGTTTCCTTTTATTTTTTTCCAAACAATTTTTTTCTCAAAATGGCTGTTCTGAGTATCACTTCCATTGGATATTTGAAACTGAGTTTCGATAATTTCAAATAATTTGACTAAATCTTGATTTTCATTATGAAAAGAAGATTGTAAAAATTTGTAAAAACTTTTTAGTTCAGTTTTTGAAAAATTTTGAAGCAGCACTAAAAGCTTTGGACTAATCATAGAAGTACTTACTTGATTTTTGATTATTTTTATAAATATAATTTAGATTTGTAAGAATCTGTTTTTATTTTTACGTAAAGTTAAAATATTGATAATCAATAAGTTATGTTTCTTGTGAAAATGTAAGTGAATGTACAAAATTAATATACTGTACTTTTTTTAACCCATTTTTTTGTAGATTATTGTAAGGTGGTAGTTTATCAACACTAAAATCACCTAAAGAAATGAAGTATTTGAATATAAAAATAGCGCTGATTTTTTTGTTTGGAGTAGCTGCATGGCCGCTCAAAGCGAATGATAATGTAGTAACCTGTGATGCTTACTTCACTTATGAAGTTTATGATGGACCGCTTCCTGGATCGGGTGGGATTACATTTTTTAATCAAGCCGGTGGAGATTATACGGATGTTTCATGGGATTTTGGAGATGGAGGTATTTCTAATGATGCGAGTGCTTCTGTGGATTATTTTTATGCAACGGATGGTGTTTATAATGTTTGTTTGAGTGTTTGGAATGACCAAGGTTGTTTGAGTACATTCTGTGCAGATGTGATCGTAGGGAGTTTGAGTGATATTTGTAATTTGACAGATTGTGTATTTCCAGGGGATGCTAATAAAGATGGAGAAGCTAACTTTTATGACTTATTGGATTTGGGAGTTGGAAATGGATTGTCAGGCCCCGAGCGACCAAATGCAACGATTGAATGGGTAGGGCAACTTGCGCCTGATTGGCCACAAGAAACAGTTGAAGGGGTGAATTATAAGCATTTAGATTGTGATGGGAATGGAATTATTGATAATGACGATGCTTTGGCTATCATGGAGAATTATACTTTGATGGATGCTCCTAATCCAACTGCGGAGGCAAGTGCGCCATTGATTCATATCGATTTTGACCAAGATACGATCTATGTAGATCCAAATACTTTATCGGCAAATATCCAAGTTACTGCTCATTTGAAAATAGGAAATCAAGCTTTACCAGCTGAAAATATTTATGGTCTAGCATTGTACTTAGGATATTCAAGTGATTTAGTTTATGAAGATTCGATAAGTGTGAGTTATAATGATAATTCATTTTTTGGACCTACGAATGAAGTTTACTGGTTGCCTAATAATCAATATGCGGAAGGGCAATTGGATTTAGGAATTACTCGAATCGATGGAAATGCAGTAGATGGATTTGGGAAAATTGGTGATATAGTTTACATCATAAATTCTGATATTTTGGATGGACGGATTGATGATGGGGATGCTCATTTTATCGTTTCAGTCAATGGAGTCAAAATGGTAGACTCGCTCGGAAATGAATTAGATATTAATTTAGAAAATACTCCTTCCACGCTGGTTTTTTCAAAGGTGGAAACGGAAACAGATACAAATGATCCTGAGTTTGCTCAAAAAATTCAACTTTTCCCAAATCCTGCTACGGATAAAGTGGTGATCAATATATCTGATTTGGAGGGAGAAGCTTTGGAAGTTTTTAATAACTTTGGACAGAGAATATTAGAAAGAAGTATCAATAGCTCACAAATTGAATTAAATACGAAGGACTGGAATGGTGGAATTTATTTTGTAAAAATAAAAACAGTAGAAGGTGTGGTGAGTAAAAGATTTATTTTGAATTAAGTTCTTGTGCATAATTAAACACAATTTATTATGAGGCTATTTTTTTATCAGTCGAGGCAAAAAACGTAGGCGAACCAATTGGTTCGGCGAGACTTTTTAACGAAGAATGATGAAAAAAGAGACCAAAATAAGTGTGATTTAATTGTGGACAAGAACTTAGAATACCCCTTTATTATATATATATCCCCTAAATTCAAATGAGCCTGTTTCGAAAATTTGTTTTTTTGGAATAGGCTCATTTCGTTTCGTCGTACTCCGATGCTCCCGTTTTGGAGAAAATAGGTACTAACCGAAGCGGGAGTTTCGGTAATACGATTACCTATATTTCTTCTCCTTTTTCTGTTTTAGAATGGTTTTTCCTTCCACAACAATGACTATTTCTCCTCTTACTTTTTTCTCTGTATCGAAATGAGCCACTAACTCAGGTAAAGGCTTCGTGACACATTCTTCATACATTTTTGTTAGTTCTCGACAGACGCTTGCCATTCTTTCTTCTCCACAACATTCAATTAATTGATTCAAACACTTGACCAATCGGTGAGGTGATTCATATAAAACAAAAGTATAGGGTAACTCACTCAAATATTGTAATCGAGTTTGCCGACCTTTTTTATGAGGTAAAAAACCTTCAAAGAAAAATTTATCGCAGGGCAGACCTGAGGCAACCAGAGCGGGAACAAAAGCAGTTGCGCCAGGCAAACATTCCAATTTGATATTAGCTTTCACACATTCTCTAGCGAGTAAAAAACCAGGATCAGAAATTCCAGGAGTTCCTGCGTCAGTAATGAGTGCAATGGTTTGACCGGTGCCTAATTGGCGAATGATGTCTTCGACGACAGCGTGTTCATTATGAGCATGATACGCGCGCAAAGGCGTTTCAATCTCATAATGCATCAATAATTTTTTGGAAGTGCGAGTGTCCTCAGCTAGGATAACATCTACCTCTTTGAGGATGCGTAATGCTCGAAGAGTAATATCTTCGAGATTGCCGATGGGAGTGGGGACGAGGTAAAGCATAGATTAGTTGACTGGTTAATTAGTGAATCAGTTGATTGGTCTCCCAATGATCTGATTCACTATTCAACTAATTTTAAACTGTTTTGATGGAAAAAGTATATTTTTCCATAATCACATTGGCTAATAATTTTTTGCAGGCTGTATCTACTTTTGCGTTGGCTTCTTCTTCATTAGCAGCTTCAAAAGTCATAGTAATGTGTTTTCCAATTCGAACATCTTCAACACCTGTGATAATTCCTTGTGAGGCATGATGTCTATTTCTGCGAAGTATTTCATGAATTTTTAATTTTTTGCAAATGTAATAAAAATTGAATTGTTGATTTGTGGGAATGGAGAATTGTTTTTGGAAAAAATAAAAAATGCAAGAGGGTAAATTTTATGTTTTACCAAACCGAAAATTGATATTTAATATCTAAATGAGTTCATTTTTCTTCAAATAATACTCGTTTCAAAATCGGTTAATGTTTATATTTTTTTTCCTAAAAATATCTTATCAAAAAACCCCAACAAAACATATAGTCCAATCATCAAAGAGAAGGCAACTTCTCGCAGAAAGATAACTGCGAAGATTCCAATAATCATAAATATAATTCTTCGTTCATTGCCAGCCCATTTCATTCCTTTGAATTTCATACTAAATAAAGGTAGTTCAACCACTAATAAATAAGATAAAATAAGAATGATTGGATATAAAAAATAAGGATGATAAACCATATCACCCAAACCAAAAGAATCAAAACGATAGATCAACATCAACCCTGTGACAAACATCGTAACAGCAGGAGTATTCAATCCGATAAAATCTTCTGACTGACGAGTATCTAAATTAAATTTGGCTAATCGCAAACATGAAAAAAGCGTAACTAAGAATGCCGGAAGAGCTAATAATTTTATATTTCCAAAAACATAATCTTCCGCTATTGGGTGATTGGATATCAAGGTATAAATAATTGCTCCTGGGACAACTCCAAAAGATACCATGTCTGCTAGGGAGTCCAATTCTTTTCCCAAAACAGAATGCACTCCAAGGTATCTTGCCACAAATCCATCTGCATAATCGGCCAGTCCACCTACAAATAAAAACCAAAATGCTGGAACGAACATCTCATTAAACACACTAACCAATGCGCAACAACCGCAAAAGAGGTTAACTAAAGTGATCGCATTAGGAATATTTTTTCTCATAAAAATTGTTTCTGATTGCTGTTTTGATAGTAGTTGGAGCCAATATAAATACTTGTATTTCAAAGTATTAGATGACAAATTTAAAAAATTAGATGTCGAACCGACATATTACTTTAAAGTTTTCTTAAAATGATGATCTTGACTCAACAAATATCCTCTAGAGGTAGTCTTATATTTAAAAGGGAGTTAACACTTTTACTGCCACAAAAAACGTTAATTTTGTGCAGAACTTTAAGCTTTGAAAACAATATTTACAACAGCAATCAACTGGAAAATTATGAAGAAATATTTTCTTTACCTTAATTGTATTTTATTTTCATTTTTTATTTCTACTCAAAATACTTTTGCTCAGCCAATCAATGATGATTGCGCAGGAGCAATTGAGATTCCAGATGTTTCCAATTGGTGTTCCGATGTCGCAGCATATACCAATATAGATGCAACTGATTCTGGTTTTACTGCTCCATTTTGTTTTTCTAATGCTGATAATGATGTGTGGTTTAAATTTACCGCCATCGCAACGGATATGACGATTACGGTAATCGGCGCTTCCACGCCAGTTTTGGGTGGATCGATGTGGGAGCCTGAAGTAGCAATGTATACAGGTGATTGTAGCGGAACCATAAATACTTTTGGGTGTGCCTCAGATGATGGTATTCAGAATAATACGATTCAATTGTACGAAGGTGGAATGGTGATCGGTCAAGAGTATTTTATTCGAATAGATGCAGGAGGAACTTTGGGAAGTTTTCAATTATGTATTGCCAATTATTTTGCGCCGGTGGAGCCAGGATCTGATTGTCCAGTCGCTGCAATTCTTTGTGATAAATCTTCCTTCGTGGTGCAGCAAGTTACAGGAGGGGGAAGTGATCCCGATGAAGCTGCGGGAACTTGTCTGGGTGGTTTAGGGTCTACTTCGGAATCAAATTCAACTTGGTTTACTTGGACATGTGAAACGACGGGTACTTTAGAGTTTACATTGACACCAACCTTTCCAAGTGATGATTTGGATTTTGTAGTTTATGAATTACCCAATGGAATAGGAAATTGTGCAGACAAAATTGATTTGCGATGCATGGCTTCAGGGAGTTTTACTTTTCCGAGTCCTTGCATGGGGCCAACTGGTTTAGATGGAACATCAACTGATTTATTTGAAGAATCAGGGTGTCAAAATCCTTATCCACAAGATAATTTTTTACGAGCTCTTGATATGGAGGAAGGTAAAAGTTATGCATTGTTGGTCAATAATTTTACGAGTACTGGAAATGGTTTTGAAGTAGAGTTTGGTGGAACAGGTGAGTTTTTAGGACCAGAGGCTGATGTGGTTACGGATGAACCTGACTCAGAAGTTTGCTTTGGTGAGACAGTTACTTTTAATGATAACAGTACATTTGCTTTAGGAGCGTTGGTTGGTTGGCAATGGAATTTTGGAGTGGATGCCATTCCTTCAACTGCTTCTGGAATTGGTCCTCACGAAGTGACTTGGGGAACTCCGGGATTGAAAACAATTTCATTGACGGTGGAAAGTGATTTGGGATGTATCGTTGTCGATGTGGAAACGATTTTGGTTTCTCCTTGCTGTGAAACGGTAAATGCAATGACTATTGTACCAACGATTGACAATGTTGATTGTCCTGATAGTCAGGATGGTTCGATTGATTTGACGGTGACGAGTAATGCTTCCCCACACACTTTTCTTTGGGAAAATAATGCGACGACTTCGGGAATTTCTAATTTGGGAATTGATGATTATTCGGTAACGATTACTAATGAAGCGACATGTGATACGGTGCTGAACTTCTCAGTTGGTGGACCACCTGCATTTAATATTACACCACAGATTACGATGCCGAGTTGTAACCAAGGGCAAGATGGAGCGATTGAATTAATTAGTTTTGGCGGAACGCCTCCATATTTATATCAATGGCAAAATAATGGTGTGTGGACTTCAGATAATACGTTGACCAATATTCCCATCGGATTGTATAATGTGATTTTGGAAGATGCGAATGGCTGTCAAACGAGTTTGGATATTCAAGTGGATGAGTTGGAGTTGGCGTTAGAATTAGATGGAAGTATTTCTCCTTCTTGTTTTAGTTTGACAGATGGATCTATTGAAATCACCATTGCGAATGGATTGCCACCTTATCAATATAATTTTAATGATGGAAATGGTTTTCAAAATTCCAATATCAAAACGGACATTGGAGCAGGAACTTACATCGTAGATGTGGTCGATGCCAATGGATGTGTTGGACAATTTGAAATCGTTGTTTCTGAACCGCCGCCAGTTGCCGTTGATTTGGATGGGGTAAATGTGAGCTGCTTTGGAGCAGGCGATGGAACGATTACCGCAACACCAAGTGGAGGAGTTGGTAACTATACATTCTCTTGGAATAATAATGAAACAACTGCTACGATCTCTGATTTAAATCCGGGAACTTATACCGTGACAGTTTTGGATGGAAATGGTTGTGATGCAGTTGGCAATTTTTCGATCACACAACCTGATGAATTATTTATTGATTTGGTAAATGTGATAGATGTGATTTGTTTTGGAGATGAGACGGGGACTATTTCCGTAGCTGGTTCAGGTGGAAATCCTCCTTATCAATATAGTTTGGATGGAGTGATTTTTCAAGATGCGGTTGATTTCACCGATTTAGCAGGAGGAGATTATACGATTATCATTCAAGATATTTTGGGATGTACCGATGAAGTAAATGCCACGATTACTCAACCTACCGAGTTGATTGTAAATGCTGGTGATAACCAATCGATTGATTTAGGTTTTTCTACCAATATTATTACTATTTATTCGCCATTTATTCCAGTAACTTATGAGTGGAGTCCAGTTGATGGTTTGTCATGTACAGATTGTCCAAATCCAGTTGCAATGCCTGTGAATACCACGACCTACACCGTTACGATTACCGATGAAAATGGCTGTACCGCAACGGACCAAATTACGATTGAAGTGGTGAAAAATCGACCCATCTATATTCCAAATGCGTTCTCTCCAAACTTCGATGGATACAATGATGGCTTCACCGTTTACGGTGGTCCAGCTGCCGCAAATATTCAACTTTTGCGTATTTATAATCGATGGGGAGCTTTGGTTTTTGAGGCGAGAGATATTCCATTGAATGATCCAAGTTTGGGTTGGAATGGAATTTTTAAAGGAAAAGAAATGGGCCCGAATGTATTTGCATTTTATACTTTGGTGGAGTTCATTGATGGGGAAGAGGTGTTGTATGAAGGAGATTTGACTTTGATGAAGTAAATTTAGGTTTTTAAAATAAAAAGAATGAATATCGAATATCGAACAAGGAACAAGGATTTGAGAAGATTAACTAAACTGTTTGTATTTCTCAATGAGAAGTTTCGTCAAACTTCTCAAATCCTTGTTCGATATTCGATATTCGATATTCGGATTTCATGCTTATTTTTTTTCATAGCCTTATTCTTTTTAACTTCTTGCGAAAACGATCTAGAAGAAATCAAAAGTGTCGCCACTCCCGATGAACTCAAATACGAAACGATGAAAAATGTAGAATTACTTTACAGCGATTCTGCCATCATCAGAGTAAAAGTCATGGGGGATAAAATGTTCCGCTACCTAGATATCAATACTCCAAAACAAGAATTTCCAGAAGGAATAAAGGTTGATTTTTTTGATCCAAATGGTCGAACACAAAGTGAACTGACTGCTAAATACGCTTTACGTTTTGAGAAAAAAAATGAAATTGTCGTTCGGGATAGTGTAGTTTGGGAGAGCAAAAAAAATGAGAAACTCGAAACCGAAGAACTCATCTGGGATGAAAAAATAAATAAAGTATACACCAAGAAATTTGTCAAAATTACTCGCCCTGGAGAAATTGTTTATGGCTATGGATTTGAGGCGAATCAGGATTTTACCCGTTGGGAAATAAATGCGATTACGGGGAGAATCAAAGTGGATGGATTGGGTGATGAATTGGAGGAGTGAAAAATTGGTTGAGAAAAAAGAGGACAAAAAAACTCCACCCAAAGAAGTTTTGAGTGAAGTTTTTCTATTTAGTAAGTTTCAATATCTACATTAAAGAAACGAACCTCTTCTGGGAAATCAGGAGCAACAGCTTCTTCAGTAATAAAACTAGCTTTCATCTCCTGTTGGAGTGTTTATGTTAGTTTCACAAGGAGGATTGACAGTAGCATCTTTTGCGCAGGAGAAGAGAATTAAACAAATTAAGAAGAGATTATATTTCATATTTTTTAATTTCAAGCTGATGTTTCAAAATTAGAAAC
>CAYGRM010000171.1:0-13661 GCA_964352225.1 uncultured Saprospiraceae bacterium
AAAGCAATGGAAGGAATCGAATCCGTCGAAGTTACCCTTGCTCCCCCTACTACAACAATAGAAATGCATCATCATATCACGGAGGAAAAAATGAATGAAGCGTTGGCAAAAGTTGGAAACTATCAATTGAAAATGGCGATGCATAATGACCCTTCCAATCAAGAAAAACACGATGCTCACAAAAATCATTCTGATAAAAAAGAAATGACTGTTGACCATTCTGACCATAGCGGTCATGGTGATGAAGATAATCCAGCGCATGGTAACATGGGACATGACCATCATCGAATGATGATTGTAGATTATAGAAAAAGGTTTTGGGTATCATTAGTTTTGACTATTCCTATTTTAATATTATCGCCTATGATTCAAAAATGGGTGGGCGTTAATTGGGAATTTACGGGTAGTCGCTATATTTTATTTGCCTTGTCTTCCATCGTTTATTTTTATGGTGGTCATCCCTTCCTGAAAGGATTTTTTAAAGAGGTAAAAGATAAAGCGCTAGGGATGATGACCTTGATTGCCATGGCAATTTCTGTTGCCTATTTCTATAGCGTTGCAACAGTTTTTGGATTGCCAGGGGAAGATTTCTTTTGGGAGTTAGCTACGTTAATTGTGATTATGCTGTTAGGTCATTGGATAGAAATGAAATCTGTTTTGGGTGCTTCCAAGGCATTGGAATTATTAGTTAGCATGATGCCTTCCGAAGCTCATAAATTAGTTGGCGATGAAGTGATTGATATTAAACTTGAAGATTTATTAGGTGGCGATACTATTCTTATTAAGCCCGGTGAAAAAGTGCCTGCCGATGGAATAATCCTCGAAGGAGAAAGTTACCTCAACGAATCTATGCTTACAGGTGAATCCAAACCTGCTAAAAAAGAAGTGCATAATAAAGTCATCGGAGGTTCTATCAATGGTAATGGCTCGCTCAAAGTCAAAGTCGAACATACTGGAAAAGATAGTTATCTCAACAAGGTAATTACCATGGTGCAAGAAGCACAAAAGACAAAATCAAAAATGCAAAATCTTTCTGACCGAGCAGCAAAATGGTTGACTTACATTGCACTTTCAGCGGGATTTCTTACCCTATTTATTTGGTTGGCTTTAGGCTATGATTTTGTTTTTGCTTTGGAAAGAATGGTAACGGTGATGGTTATTTCTTGTCCGCACGCCCTAGGTTTGGCAGTACCTTTAGTAGTTGCAATTTCCACCGCTATTTCTGCTCAGAATGGATTACTGATTCGAAACCGAACAGCTTTTGAAGAATCTAGAAAAATTTCTGCTTTGGTGTTTGACAAAACAGGAACGTTGACCAAAGGTGATTTTGGAGTCACTCGATATGAATCAACTTCTGATGATTTGGATAAAGACGAAATGTTGCGTTTGGCGGGAGCATTGGAACAAAGTTCTGAACATCCAATTGCGGTAGGAATAGTTGAGAAAATAAAATCCCTAAAAATGGATTTTCCAAAACTAGAAAACTTTGAAGCGATTACTGGAAAAGGAGTTCAAGCCACCGTTGAAGGAAAAGATGTAAAAGTAGTAAGCCCAGGATATTTAAGAGATGAAAAAATTGAAATTCCTGAAGGTGCTTTTGGTAGTGCTGCCGAAACGGTTGTCTTTATTCTCATCGATAAAAAGTTAGCAGGATATATTGCTTTAGCAGATGAAATTAGACCAGAATCTGCTGCCGCAATAAAAACTTTTAAAGATAATAATATCAAAGTTTACATGGCTACAGGAGATAACGAAGTTGTAGGAAAAGCAGTAAGTGACGAACTAGGTTTAGATGGATTTTTTGCAGAAGTCCTCCCGCATCAAAAAGTAGAAATCGTAAAAGAATTACAAGCAAAAGGAGAGTTCGTAGCCATGACTGGTGATGGAGTCAATGATGCGCCTGCACTTGCTCAAGCGGATGTAGGAATTGCCGTTGGTTCAGGAACAGATGTCGCTGCGGAAACTGCCGACATTATTCTCGTCAACAGTAATCCAAAAGATATTGCAAAATTGATTCTTTTTGGAAAAGCCACCTACAAAAAGATGATTCAAAATCTAATCTGGGCGACAGGTTATAATGCCATTGCGATTCCGTTGGCAATGGGTGTTTTATATTCTTGGGGCTTTGTTTTGAGTCCTGCGGTTGGAGCTGTTTTTATGAGTTTGAGTACTATCATCGTGGCGATTAATGCGCAGTTATTGAAGCGTAAAATTGGGTAAAAAAATATGAGCGAACTAGGTATTTTTAGTCCTAGAATGATAACCGTATTAATCACCCTATTTATCATAGCACTTGGTTATGGGGTGATTTTACCTGTCCTACCATTTTATACCGAACGATTGGCTTTAGGTTCAGGAGCATCTTTTGAAAATATTACTTTTCATATAGGATTCTTGACCAGCGCTTATCCATTTTTTCAAATGTTTTTTGCACCGCTCTGGGGACGTTGGTCTGACCGGTTAGGAAGAAGACCACTCCTAATTATTGGGATTCTAGGTTTTATCATTATGCAGTTTTTAATAGGAATCTCTACTTCATTATGGATGCTTTATTTAGCAAGAATTATAGGTGGAATTTTTACTTCGGCAATTATACCCGTTAGTTATGCTTTGATAAGTGACTTAACTTCCGAGGACAATCGGGCAACAGGAATTGCGTATGCAGGTACTGCTTACAGTTTAGGAATAGTTGCAGGACCATTTATTGGAGGAATATTAAGTCGAACAAATTTGCATTTGAACCTAGCGTTTGGTCATTTTTTAATCAATGATTATTCTATTCCGTTTTTCTTTCTGGCTGTGGTAGGGCTGGTGCTTTTACCAATTGTTGGAAAAGGACTTAAAAATAAACGAAGTAATCAGGAGAAAAAAGTAAAAGATTCGAGTTCATTAAAATGGCAACAAATAGTACGGAAATTATTTCCATTTTTATTATTGTCATTTATTTATCAATTGGCGCTTACTTTATTCGAAGCGGTATTTTCAATTTATTCTAAGAATGAATTACAATTTGATGCCATAAAAATTGGATATGGTTTTATGGTGTGTGCTTTGGTTATGGCTTTATTGCAACCTATCGTTGTGTCTCGAAAAGTAAAGAAAAAAGTTTCTGGTCAAAATCAGTTTATTTTGGGATTTGGAATTTTTGGACTCGGGATTTCACTTCTGGTATTTGCTAACCAATTATTATTCGTATTAATTTTGATAGCGCTATTGGCCGCAGGAGGAGCATTTATTACTCCAAATATTACTTCACTTATTTCTCTCAAGGGAGGAAAAGATTCAGGGAGTGCTCTTGGTATTCAAAAATCAATAGACAGTCTTGGGCAAGTAGTAGGGCCAATTTTGGGGAGTTGGCTATTAACCATTAATAGTTCATTACCTTACCTTTTGACAGGAATAAGTATAATCTTGGTTGCATTAATTCTTCTGAGAAATAGGAATTTTTTGACCCTCAAAATTTGATAAATGAGAGAATCTAGACAAATGAATAGTACTGATAATAAATACATAATCTTACTCCATCTACTGATGGGGATAGTAATATTTTATGTAATAATTCATCCCTTGACTATGATAATTTATTGGTTTGAAATGAGTAACACCCCATTCAGTATCAATCAGTTTTTCAAAGTTGCTCCTGAACGAATTGCTAGCTCTTTTTCATTCACAATGACGGGAATGTCAATTGCTTTTATTCTTATTGGAAGCCTAATTGGTCTTGGGTCAGGATTTTATTATCGGAATATAGTAAGAAAGACCAAGTTGTTACAAATGCAAGAGAAGGTACTTAAGAGAAATATAATGTCAATTATTCAGGGGGGAGAAAATGACAAGGTAGAATTCAAATCCTCTTTGAGATACGACTTTAATAGAAAGATTATTAATGCTAGTTTGGAAGAGGTAATTATAAAAACCATTGCCGGGTTTATGAATGCTAATGGAGGAGATTTGTTGATTGGGGTTGATGACGAAGGGAATATTCTTGGTCTGGAAAATGACTATGTCTCTCTAAAAAAGAAGAATCAAGATGGCTTTGAACTAAAAATCTATCAATTACTCAAGAATTATATTGGGATTGAGTTTTGTTCATTGGTTCAATTAACCTTTTATAGTTATGACAGTAATGACATTTGTGTACTTAGGATTGAAACAGCTGAATCACCTGTGTACGTTCATAAAGGGGACAATACTGCCTTTTATGTTCGGATAGGTAACTCTACCAAACCTATGACTATCAAAGAGGCAGTAAAGTATATTAAAATTCGAAGAAGTGATTCCAACTAAAAATAATTTTGTATTAAGTCCTTCTATGAGTTGGTTTTATCTGTCCTAACCATTAGTAAAATAGAATTTATGGAAAATAATAAAACACAAAAACTATCTTTAATTGGCTCTGTATCTCTGGGGACAGGCGTAATGATAGGCGCAGGAATTTTTGTACTAATGGGACAAATTGCGGAGTTAGTTGGAGATTTGTTTCCTATTGCATTTATTGCTGGAGCTATTATCGTTGGGTTCAGTTCTTATTCTTACGTTAAATTTTCAAATGCCTATCCTTCCTCTGGAGGTGTCGTAAAATTTTTAACAAAATCGTATGGCCCTGGCACCACAACTGGTACTTTTTCATTATTAATGTACACTTCAATGGTGGTTGCAGAAAGCTTGGTAGCGGGTACTTTTGGAGCTTACACCTTAAGATTATTTCCTGATGAATATGCAGGCTATGCCTCAATTCTTGGAGTTCTACTTATCGCTTTTGCTTACATTATTAATATCTCAGGTAATAAGGTTATTGAAGCCACCGCCACATTTACCGCAATCTTTAAAGTAGCAGGTATTACTTTGCTCGCTATTTCGGGCTTGTTAATTTCTGGCTTGCCAACCATTACAGGTAACTATGTAGCTACCAGTAGCCAATCTTTACCAGAGGGTTTTGGTTTTATAGCTGCGTTGGCTTTATCTATCCTTGCCTATAAAGGATTTACCACGATTACCAATCAAGGAGGAGACATTGAAAATCCACACCAAAATGTGGGTCGTTCTATTATTATTTCGATTGGTATCTGTACCGTTATTTATGTCACTTTAGCATTATCAGTTGCAGGAGGATTAAGTATTCAAGAAATTATTGATGCAAAAGATTATGCTTTGGCGGCAGCAGCAGAACCAATTTTTGGAAGTTGGGGAATGATACTAACCGTTATTCTAGCGATTGTAGCAACTGTTTCTGGAGTTATCGCAAGTGTCTATTCGGCTTCAAGAATGTTAGGGATGTTAAGTAATATGAAGCAGGTTCCCAACCTCAATAGAATTGAAAAAATCAAAAACCCTGCACTTATTTTTACCGTTGCATTGGCAATACTTTTAACTGTTTTGTTCGACCTCACCCGAATTGCCTCTATTGGAGCAATTTTTTATTTAATCATGGATATTGCGATTCATTGGGGACTAGTTAGGTATCTAAAAAAAGAAGTAAAGTTTAATCCCATCATTCCATTAATAGCGATAGGTTTGGATGTAATAGTCTTATCTGCATTTATATATTTGAAATATTTAACTGACCCATTTGTCCTTGTTGTAGCTCTAATAGGAATCGTATTGATTATTTTAGGGGAGCGATTTTTTATGATTTCTCATACCAATCAAGATGGGGAAATGGAAATGGAAATGGGGATGGACATGGATGAAGAAAAACCGATGAAGATGTAAAACGACATGTAATATTGTTTATAGCATCTATGCTCCAAAGAGATTATTAGATGCTAAATACCATAAACTCTTCAAGCGAATAAAAATTCCTCTTTAAGAATTATACCCGTTTTAAATATAGGTTGAATTGTTGATATTGCTAAGTCTCCTTATTGATAGAAATCTCATTATTAATAATATCTATCAAGTTAAGTAATAGCCATATTATTCCAAGAACGACAGCTAACAAAGAAAAATCAATAATGATAATTTTTGCTAAATCATTAAAACTAATTGCATTCAAAGTAATTGGAACAACTATTCCAAAAAGGAAAATAGTAATTAATAGCAAAATTATATTTTTTAACATTTGTGGTATTTTACCCTGATTCAATATTGTCAGATTTTGAAGTATTGGGATGTATTTATAATTAAAATCTGAACCTAATTCTGCAATCATTTCTTTACTTAGTTCCCATGACTCAAATTTGGCATCAATATTTTTTGCATGAGAAAGCATGCTTTCCTTGTAGGCACTATTTTTTAATTTCGTAGGGAATACTTTTCCACTTGCATGCTTTACCCATTTGTGGTCAAAATAATAATATAATGCACCAGAAGGTTTATCTATATTTTCTAAGTATTCAATTGGATAAGATGAATTTCTAGTATCATCAAAAACCCAATTATTTCGATTTTTAACATCATTCACAATGGTTTCGATAGCTAAGTAAATATCAACTTTGGTTTGAGAATATCGTTTTTCTCTAGTCCAAAAATAAGTTTTAAGGAATGTGAACTTATCATCTCGATGCAGTTCGTTATAATCATAGTTTGGATATGATTTTTTAAATGCTGTAATATTTAGGGTATTTCCCCAGAATTGTGTGTCTTTTAAAATATGATATAACAGCCTTCTAAACTCTGTGAGTTTGTAGGATAAAATATTTATTTTTTCTTGCCTGCCTTCTTTTTCAGTTTGAATTGAGCGAACTTTTGCAAACAAATAGACAGTTAGAAAAGCGGAAATAATTCCTGAAAGTTTAATTAAGTTTCCTGATAGACTATTTAAATCATTTGCTGCAATAGGAAAAAAGTAAAATAAAATTATCATCACTACGCCTACGATTATCAGAATAATGTTTTTACTTATGCTGGACATGAATAATTTTTTAATTGTAAAATATAAGAGAGAAATTAAAATAGCATCCTTCACGATGCTAAACTCAATAATCATAAATTTAGAAAATGATAATATGATTATTTATCGAGAATTCCAATTCTTTAATAAAGATACTTAGTGATTTCTCTTACTAATAAGCTAAGTATCAATCAAGTTTTTCAGATACATCTATGGATGTCAAAACTTCACAAACATTTCGCAAAATTATATAACATAACAACTCAATAGTGTGAGTATTTTTGCAGAAATAATTACTTCAACTGATTTTTTGTAAAAACAAAACAATGAAACATACTTATCAAATTCAAGGCATGACTTGCAACGGTTGTAAAAACAACGTAGAGAATGTTCTCGAAAATAAAAAAGAAATAACAAAAGCGGTTGCCGATTTGGGGCAAAACGAAGTGGAAATAGAAATGACTTCGCATCTTACGGTGGAACAACTTCAAGAGACTTTACTCAAAGGTGGATTGCACTACACCATTTCTATGCCTGAACATAACAATACACACACGAATCATCATGCACCTAAAAAAGTAGAAAACGGAAATGGTATTTTCTACTGCCCGATGCATTGCGAAGGAGAAAAAACTTATGACCAGCCAGGCGATTGTCCTGTCTGTGGAATGGACTTGGTGGAGCAACCTAAACTAGTTCAAGTAACGCAGTACACTTGCCCGATGCACCCCGAAATCATCAAAGATGAAATGGGCAGTTGCCCCATTTGTGGAATGGATTTGGTGCCGATGGAACCTACCGAAAATGAGGAGGATAAAACTTATCAGAAGTTGATGCGAAAAATGAAGATAGCCACTTTATTTACGCTGCCTATTTTTATTATTGCCATGGGAGAAATGATTCCCGGTAATCCACTCGTGGATATTTTCCCACAACAAACTTGGAACTGGATTCAATTGGGATTATCCCTTCCTGTCGTTTTTTATGCGTGTTGGATGTTCTTTGAACGGGCTTATAAATCCATCGTAACTTGGAATTTGAATATGTTTACTTTGATTGGGATTGGTGCAGGAGTGGCATGGGTTTTTAGTATTGTCGCTTTGATTTTTCCAGATGTATTTCCCGACCAATTTAAAACAGAGAGTGGAACAGTCTTCGTTTATTTTGAAGCGGTTACTGTTATTTTGACTTTGGTTTTGTTAGGGCAATTATTAGAAGCAAGAGCGCATAGTCAGACTAGCGGAGCAATCAAAGAGTTATTAAAACTGGCACCTACCGAAGCAACTTTAGTCACTTCAGAAGGTGATAAAGTTATTTCCATTCAAGCCATTAATAAAGGAGATTTACTTCGAGTAAAACCTGGAGATAAAATTCCTGTAGATGGAAAAATCACCGAAGGTCATAGTAACGTGGACGAAAGTATGATAACGGGAGAACCCATTCCAGTAGATAAGAAAGTAGATGATGAAGTCAGTTCTGGAACAATCAACGGAACGAAATCATTTGTCATGCGAGCTGAAAAAGTAGGTTCCGAAACGTTACTATCACAAATCATTCACATGGTGAATAATGCCAGTCGTTCAAGAGCACCCATCCAAAAGCTAGCTGACAAAATTGCAAAATACTTTGTACCAATTGTCTTAACGATTTCGGTAATTACCTTTTTTGTATGGATGTATTTTGGTCCCGAGCCAGCAATGGTTTTTGGTTTTGTCAACGCAATTGCGGTTTTGATTATTGCTTGTCCTTGTGCTTTAGGATTAGCAACTCCGATGTCAGTAATGGTAGGAGTAGGCAAGGGCGCACAGAATGGAGTTTTAATAAAAAATGCCGAGGCGTTAGAAAACTTAAATAAGGTGGATGTTTTAATTACAGACAAAACGGGAACAATAACCGAAGGGAAGCCTTCTGTAGAAAAAGTGGTCAATGCTCAAGGTGAAAGTGATATGCAACTCTTAGCTTACATCGCTTCAATCAATCAGTATAGTGAACATCCTTTAGCAGAGGCGACGGTACATTTTGCGAAAGCGAAAAACATACAACTTCTTTCGGTAGATAATTTTGAAGCAGTAACAGGGAAGGGAGTTATTGGTGATGTCGATGGGAAAAAAATCGCTTTGGGAAATAGGAAACTGATGGAACAAGTCAGCGCGAATTTATCCGATGAAATAGAGCAAGCTGTTATCGTGGAGCAAAATTTAGGGAAGACCGTTTCTTATCTTTCTGCAGATGAAAAGGTAGTAGGATTTGTCACCATCACCGATGCGATTAAAGAAACCAGTAAGGAAGCGATTCGCTTACTCCAAGAAAAAGGGATTGACGTAATTATGTTGACGGGTGATAATAAAAGAACTGCAAAGACCGTAGCCGAAGAATTGAACTTAGCGAGTTTTCAAGCAGAATGTTTGCCAGAGGATAAATTGAATGTGATTAAAAAATTACAAGCCGAAGGTAAAGTCGTTGCAATGGCAGGTGATGGAATTAATGATGCACCTGCATTGGCGCAAGCAGATATTGGAATTGCGATGGGAACGGGAACGGATGTAGCAATTGAAAGTAGCGAGGTAACTTTGGTTAAAGGGGACTTAATGGGAATTGTAAAAGCTAAAAATTTAGGAACAGCGGTAATGAGAAATATTAAAGAGAATTTATTTTTCGCATTTATTTATAATGTGTTGGGCGTTCCAATTGCGGCAGGAGTCTTGTATCCATTTTTTGGGATTTTGTTGTCTCCAATGATTGCTGCGGCTGCGATGAGTTTTAGTTCGGTTTCGGTGATTGCGAATTCGTTGCGGTTGAGAGGGGTGAGTTTAATTGGAAAAAAATGATAAAAACGGTAGAAGGATTATGTCTTAAGAAAACATCATATTACCTTGTTAGGACAAAAAAATATATTCCTATATATGAGTTATTCTAAGAATACGATTACAGAAATTCAATCATTTGTCGTTTCGGTTATTGAAAATAAAAAATTAGCATTTACTACTGATGAAATAACATTTTCTGATTTGTTATTAAAAGATGAGATATTAAAAATCGAAAATAATAGTTATTCAATCTCCGATTATAGAACAATCTCTAGTTATTTTTTAAATACTTACAAAGAAAAATTTGAGTTTGAAATAACTGATGATTTTCAGGAAAGCGTCAACTTTCTAAATAAGATAACAGCTGATTTTTTAAGTAATGGACATATCCGATTGTTTTTCAAGATAGAAAAAGAGCTTTGGAAAATCATTATTTATGAATCCAATTTGAAATTCAAATGCAACTTCTTTGCATATCTAAACTCATTAAATAAAGAGGCAAATTCAGGTGAGATATTTAGTTTTATAGAGGCATATTCTGAGGAATTAGTTAATCTAAAATTACCAGAAACTGCTTTCTACGATAGTGCCTTATTAATCCTAGACTTTACAAAGAGTGATGCTGAATATAATATACCTCTAGTTCGATTTCTTAATAGCGTAAAAGAAAAATGTAAGAAGTATTATGATTTCGGATTAACACTTTTAGACAAATCATTTGAGATAGAAGAGAGTAAGGAATATTTTTTATCTGCCATTATTTCTGGACTTTATGAGCATTCAAAAGTTGAGTTTTTTAATTCAATTTTAAAGAATAAGATTCGAGATGGAATAAAATTGAATGCTATTTTCTTCGGATTATCAAATGTTGATGAAATTGATGATGTGGATTGTGATTTATTTATCAGTTTATTTACAACCTATGAATCTGATGATTCTTTAACTCTTTCCTTGTTATCTCTCCTAACAACAATTTTGAAATCAAAAAATACATCACATGATATTTACTGCTTTCAAAAACTAAAATTCTTTCTGAAAAATGAAAACCTAGCATACTTTATTTTAAACCAAATAAAATCAATAGACGATTTTGATGATGAAAGGATTGATGTGGTTGTTGAACTTATTAACCAAGATTACTTCACAATAGAAAAGTATGTTTATCCAATAAGCCGTCTTTTTTTTGATATAAAAGATTTCGAATTATTAAAGAAAATAACTTTGACCTTAATCGAAAATAAGCCATTTGAAAGTTTTGCAAAAAACTTTATTTCTTATTTCCAAAGAACAAACCAAGTTGAATTAGAACAATTTATTATTAAACTTTTAACATCAAATCAAGCTAGCAAAAGATTTACAGGGCTGAATATAATTGATGAATTAAAGACTTTTTCTGCATTTACATTTTCAATAGATATATTATCATTATCTCCTTTGATACAATATAAACTATGGGTTTCCTTAACAGAAGGTTATAGTCAACCTAAATTTCGACTACCTGCAATATTGCCTTTATTAGAATCTGAGAATGAATTTGTCAGAGAAAGTTTACTATTTAAATTAGAAGAAATGTCTGAAGATTATGGTGGACATATAACGAAGATTTTAGAGGATAACCTTGCCGAAGACAATCCAAATAGTGAAAAAATAATTAAAAAGATAAAAGACTATATCGAAGGTTTTTATAGCTCTAATATCGACATAAAAAAATCCTTGACTGAGTTAAATCCTTATAATACTCATTATATACTTATTAAAAAATTCAATGAGTTTCATTCTAAAACAATGAGTCAGTCTATCAATAAGGGAGCTATGGAAAATAGTTTGTTGATGCAGTTAGGTGCCAGTACTGTAGAGTTATCAAAAGGTGGTGGTTGGAGAATTGGAAGTAATAATGATATTTCTCCGTTAGGGAAATTCGAAACAAGTTTTACATTGCCTAGAAGTTATTTTATAAACCCTAATAGGTATGAATTTGAGCTAGGATTTCAAGTTAGACAAGATTGGAGTGATGAAGAATTTATCAATATTAAAACTTTTCTAGAGAATGAATAGCAATAGTATCATAGTCAGAGAGTATCTATCATCATTAAAAGAGGATTCCGAACTAGATTATCTTTTTCCCATTCTTTTAAACTTAATGGGTTTTAGAATCGTGCAAACAGCTAAAGAATCTAAAGGTCAATCTCAATATGGTAAAGATATTATTGCACTTGGAAAAGATTCTAATGGAATAAAGTATAAGTGGTATTTTGAGTTGAAAGGTTATTCAGATAAGGATATTACCCAATCAAATTATTTTAAGCCAGATGGAATAAGAGAATCTATAATTGAGGCAAAGGACACACATTTTAAAGATTCCACAATTCCCGAATTTAACAGCCTACCAATAAAAATTGTTATTGTTCATAATGGTGTAATAAAAACTAATATTAGAGATACATTTGAAGGTTTTATTTCTAAAGAATTTAAAGAAGGAGAGTTTGAACGATGGGATATTTATTACTTGACAGATTTATTTAGTAAATATCTATTCAATGAATATCTTCTATCAGATTCACAAAGCAATAGACTAATAAAAAAGACCTTAGCTTTTTTAGACTCCCCAGACAATGATTACCTTGAATTTAAAGAATTAGTGAATTTGCAATTCATTAAATTTAAAGATGTAAGAAGTCGAGCCTTTAAAAAATTATTTGCAACGTTGAATCTTTTGAATTCAATCATATACCATTATAGTAATGAAAATAATTACTTAATTCCAGCTAAAGAATGTTCAAAATTTTTGATTCTTAAAACATGGAACTGGATTCTAAAAAATAATTTAGAAACTCGTAAGCCAGTAGTAAAAGAATTTAAAAAATTACTTAAAGGGCAATTTGTGATTTTTGATAAATACCTAAAGAAAACATTTTCAGTTGCAAAAATAGAGAATGGATTATTTTCAGAAAGCGGTGTTTATTTTGAAAAAATAGGCTATCCCCTAAGATGTTTTGAATATCTAGATGACTCAATATATTACTGCAGGTTGAGAAATACTGTTTTTGAATGTAAAAAATTAACGAAAATAAAAAACAAACAAAAAGATTTAATAATTGAAGTCATTGAAAAAAATAGTGGATTTAATAGACCAATATTAGATAATCATTCGATACCAATAGTTCAATTGTTTTTATTTTTTGCTGATGAGAAATGTTTAAGACAAAAAGATATTAATTTCTTGTTCAACTACTTTTTTAAAACAATTAATAATTTAAGAATAGAAAAAGTTAAGCATGATAGGCTGCCTGATTTACACAATAATATTGATGCATTAATTGTATTTGTTGCAACAGAAATAAGACCAAAAGAATATAGTGATAGTTCCTCCATTTTAATTGCAACTCTCCTAGAAATAAGTACAATTTTTAAATCCGAAAGATTATTTAAAGAAATACTTCTATTTATTGATGAGAAATTGAGTTTACAAATTGTCTCAATTGAATTTGATAAATTTAATGTTGAGCAATTATTATTTGAAAAACATTTACATCAAGAGTATTATGTTGATTGCATAGATGTAGTAAAGGATAGATTGAAATCGATAAAAGATGATGCGGATTTTAACGAATTTAAAAAGTCAATATTAGCTAAAAAAGAACCTCCTCATGAATACGAAACTGATAAACTAGGTCTTTCTTGTATCAGGTATCTTGCACATAGTTATTTTAAAAACGAAATTTTGCCAGAAGAATGGAGGGCATATATTTTTGATAATTGAGCTATTATATACCCTCAATTTAGTCATCAAAAATAAATCGACTTCTTACTTAATTCCTACTTGAAATAATTTTCTATACATTCTTTTAAATATAAAACGGATAACTCCATTCGAGTTATCCGTTTTATTATAACAATAAAATTACATTTTTTTAAAAAGGCGATTTATACTCTTCATTATTCAAAAAAGTCTCATCCGTCAGCGTATGTAGAAAATTAACCAAATCCACTTTGTCTTGCTCAGTCAATAATAAACCAGTCGC
>CAYGRM010000172.1:0-13588 GCA_964352225.1 uncultured Saprospiraceae bacterium
GCGTTCAATTTCTATTTGACGAAAGTCAAATCTTAAAACTTGCTGAATAGTTACCATTAAAATAAAGAAGACGGTAAAAATTTTAAATTGCTCTAAGCTAGGAATTTCAATAAAATGGAAAATTTTGAACCAAAACGGTGAATTTGCTATCATTTTTAAAGAAAATTCAATCTTTTTTTAACAAAAGAATATTCTGTCCGTATCAATAAAAAAAGCATAAATCCAAATAAAAAGATGTAACTTTGCGCCTTCTTAGAATAACACCTATTTAAAAGCTATTATTTAGTAAATTCAAATTACATGAAAGATATTAGAAATATCGCAATTATTGCCCACGTTGACCACGGTAAAACCACCTTGGTTGATAAAATTTTATATCAATGTAATCTCTTCCGAGATAATGAGGAAAAGAAAGAATTGATCCTTGATAACAACGATTTGGAGAGAGAACGTGGAATTACGATCGTTTCCAAAAATGTGTCAGTTATTTATAAAGATGTAAAAATCAATATTATTGATACTCCTGGTCACGCCGATTTTGGTGGTGAGGTAGAGCGTGTTTTGAATATGGCTGATGGAGTGCTTTTGATTGTAGATGCTTTCGAAGGTCCGATGCCTCAAACTCGATACGTATTGAGTAAAGCAATCGAGTTGGGATTAAAACCAATCGTAGTGATCAATAAAGTAGATAAAGAAAATTGTCGACCTGAAGAAGTACAAGATGATGTATTTGACTTGATGGCGAACTTGGATGCTAGCGAAGATCAATTAGATTTTGCTACCGTTTATGGTTCTGCAAAGAATGGTTGGATGGGCGAAGATTACGCGACTCAAACTGAAGATGTAACTTATTTGTTAGATCAAGTTTTGGAACATATTCCAGCGCCAAAAGTAGAAGAAGGAAATTTGCAAATGCAGATTACTTCTATTGATTATTCTAACTACATCGGTCGAATCGGTATCGGACGTGTGAATCGAGGAACGATCAAAGCTAACTCTCCTATCTCATTAGTAAAGCGAGATGGTTCCATCGTAAAAGGTAGAATCAAAGAATTATATTCTTTCTCAGGAATGGGAAAAGAAAAAGTCGAAGAGTTAATTGCCGGTGACATTTGTGCAATTAGTGGTATCGAAGGTTTTGATATTGGCGATACCATCGCGGATTTTGAGACCCCAGAAGGGATGATTCCAATCTCCATTGATGAACCAACCATGAGTATGTTTTTCACCATTAATACTTCTCCATTTTTTGGAAAAGAAGGTGATTATGTAACTTCTCGTCACTTGCGCGATCGATTGTTTAAAGAAACTGAAAAAAACCTTGCGTTGAAAGTAAAGGAAACGGGTTCTCCTGATTCATACAATGTATATGGACGTGGTGTTTTGCATTTATCAGTATTGATTGAAACGATGCGAAGAGAAGGTTATGAGTTGGCAGTAGGAAAGCCACAAGTTATCATCAAAGAAATTGATGGTGTCAAATGTGAGCCTATTGAGTTGTTATCAATTGATGTTCCTGAAGATGTTTCTGGAAAAGTGATTGAAGCAATTTCTGCTCGAAAAGGTGAAATGACCATCATGGAACCTAAAGGTGATTTGATGCACTTGGAATTTGAAATGCCATCGCGTGGAATCATTGGAATCAGAAATCAAATTTTGACTTTGACCGCAGGTGAAGCAATCATGTCTCACCGATTTATCAAATATGATGCGTGGAAAGGAGATTTACCATCAAGAGGAAAAGGTGTGTTAATTGCTCATGAAACTGGAACGACCATTCCTTTTGCCATGTTCAAATTGCAAGATCGAGGTAAGTTTTTTGTTGCACCAGGGGTTGATGTTTATGAAGGTCAAATCGTTGGAGAAAATACCAGAGAAAATGATTTGGTGGTAAATGTAATTAGAACTAAAAAATTATCCAACATGCGTTCTTCTGGTGCGGATGAAAAAGTAAAAATTGCTCCACACACTCAATTTTCACTTGAGCAATACATGGAATACATTGGCGATGATGAATATTTGGAGTTGACTCCAAAATCAATGAGATTGAGAAAAATCTACTTGAAAGAGCATGAGCGAAAAAGAGCAGGTAATGCTAACTTGGTAATGTAATTACCATTTGAAAATACAATTTAAAAAGCTCACTAGACTGAAAAGTTTAGTGAGCTTTTTTTATATTTGAAAAACCACTTATTCAAAAAATTGAAATATCTTTTGCTATGAATAAATTTCTAAAGTATTTTATCATTTTTAGTTTGGTATCCGTTGGAGCTTTTTTTATTTATATACAATTGGAAATAAAGGAAAAAGAAAAACCAACTATCTACATTGATAATTTTTCAGGAAGCGCCGTTAAAATTTTTCGTAAAAATGAAATTTGGCTTGAGATGGAAGACCAATCTTCCTTGGTAAATAAGGATTTAAAACAGGGAACTCATATTTTATATATTCACTCCTTATCTGAAAACTCTATTGATACCATTCGAATCAATGTCAAAAAAGAAAATAATTATGTGCTTAATCTATTTGGGAAAATGACCTATTACGAAGGAGAATTAACTTATCAAACCAAACCAGAATTTGACAATTCACCTCCGATAGAGGAAAGAGAAATTACGAAAGCTTTTTTTCAAACTAGAGCAGCTTTTATCTTAGAAAAACCACCATTTCAAATTAAAGTAAGATCCATTATCAGCCCACCAAAGAATTTTAATTCCAAAACAAATAGAAAATATTTGAGAAGGAAAAATCAGTCTTGGTAACTTAATTTTAACAACAAAAACTAAATAACCCTAATACATATCTATTGTGTTTTTATATTTTGTTAGTGTTTAAAAATTTTAAAATTATTTTTCTATTTCTATAAAACATTGCTGTTATTTTATATATTTGACACGTAGCAAACAAACTAGACAAAAGTTTATATCTATTCTCTTTACTTCCAACTGAGTTTTAAAATAAAATATTAGCCTACTAGAGGAATTACTTTTCATTCCTTTAAATATGGAATCTGTATATATTTATTAACCATTAAAAAACTAAAAAAATGCCGACCTACGAAGAATCTTTTGCCCAATTTAAAAAAGAAGTTGACAGTCTTGGAATTCATATTCATGAAGACCTCTATCATGAAATCACAAAAAGCTTAGGCCCTTCTATTCATCACAATGATGCTTCAAAAGTAGCTTGTTCTGATCCTAAAGAATTAGAGCAAGTAAAAAACAATTTCTTAATCAAAAAACTAGGAATGGAAGATAGCCCTCGATTGGATCAAGTCATCCAAGAAGTTTGTGGAGCACTCGGACAGTCTAATAGAAATAAGCATCGAGCAACCTTTTATTATTTATTAACTGCTTTATTAAATAAGGAAGATGTCTTTATTGATCATGCCAAATATCATCCTGAAACAGCAGAAAAAAAGTAAACTCATAAAAAAACTGTTAGTGAGAATTAACTTTCACTAACAGTTTTTTTCTACGGTTTGAAATAATACTTAATAGACTTGATTATTTCTCCCTACGATATTTCCATCAAGAGAAACTTTTACTTGAATTACCGACTCATTTTCTCTCCTAGAAAAGACACCTGAATTTATGATTTTTGTTCCCCCGGATCCTTCATTCAATGGTAAGATATCTACCTCAATTAATCGCATAAAATCATCCTCCGAAAAAGAAGTATTTCCAAAGGAAAGAAATGTACCCTCTGGAATATCGGTGACTCTAATATCAACGTCGTAATTATTTCCGCTGATATGATTTATAGTTTGAGAAACAATCATCCTGTTACCATTTTTTGCAGAGCTTCTTTTCTTTCTTCAGGAATTGGAATTGCTTTGCGATTTTTTTTATCAAATAAAACGCCAACAACATCCATTGTAGAAACTAGTTCTTTCGTTAATCCATTATACATTTTATGCTGCATGATGAGCGCTTTATTAGAAAAGCTGACTAAACTACTTTCTACATAAAGTAAATCATCTTCAAAAACTTCCTTTAAATATTTTATAGTTTGTTCGACCACCACGAATCCAATTTCATTTGACATCATCGTAGAAGTTCCCATCTCTAAACTTAGGTTTCGTCCTGCATTTTCAAATTTATTGATATAATACATCACATTCATGTGACCATTAGAATCACATTCCCAAGTCATTACTGCCCCTTTATAAGTAAGAAATTTCTTCATTTCAAAAATGATATTTAACCATACTTTTCTAATAATTTATATTGCTTTTCAATAGCATCTTTGAATTCAGTTTTCATTCGAGCTACTAATTCCGCTAAAGGTAAAACATCTTTTATCGTCGTTACTCCTTGTCCGGCTGACCAAATAGTTTTCCAGGCTTTTGCTTCATCCACTTTGAGTTCCTCCCCAAAATCAACCTTCGCTTTGTGTGACCATAACTCTTCAGTTATCCCCATTGATTCTAAACTCGCCTGTAAAAAATTGGCAGCAACTCCAGAAACCGCAGCAGTATATACAATATCACTTGCTCCACTATCAATAATCATTTGTTGATATTTCTCATCAGCCTCACTTTCCTTTACATTAATAAATCGAGTTCCTAGATAGGCTAAATCTGCACCCATCTGCATGGCTGATGCAACATCTTGCCCTGTACTCATACATCCTGATAATAAAATAGTTTTGTCATAAAAACTTTTGATATCGGCGATCAAGGAAATTGGATTGATCGTCCCAGCATGTCCTCCAGCTCCAGCAGCCACTAAAATCAGACCATCTACTCCAGCATCAGCAGCTTTAATCGCATGACGTTTTTTGATGACATCATGAAAAACTAAACCTCCATAACTATGCACCGCGTCAACTAATGTTGACACCGCTCCTAAAGAAGTTATGATTAAGGGTACCTCATGTTTCACACAAAGATCTAGGTCTGCTTGCACTCTAGGATTCGTGTGATGAACAATTAGGTTGACTCCAAAAGGGGCTGCTTTTTTTCCAGTTTCTTTTTCCCAATCAGCTAACTCTGTTTTAATTTGAATGAGCCATTCTTCAAAGCCTTCACTCGTTCGCTGATTTAAGGCAGGAAATGTTCCTACAATTCCATTCTTACAACATTCAATAACTAACCGAGGCCCAGAAATTAATAACTTTTGCGCTGCAACAACAGGTAAATTTTAAGTATCTATAAAAGTAGCTTTCATTTTGTAATTGTATTGTTATTTTTTTAAAAAATTAATTATTCCAATAATTAGATCTTAACTATATTTCCTTTCTTCGGATCAACTTTTCCTTGCAACATTGTATGGTATAATTTTGACAATGATTCAAAATCATTTAAGTAAATTAAGTCCATCCATTTTGATGCTGCAGTAGTAAATTTTGCTCCAGCAATTGCTATTTCTTTATTCGCTTTTTCTACTCCCCACTCTTTAAATAATTGCTGAGCAAATGCAGGTGCGAAGAAAAATTTAGAATTTGGTAGTGTTTTAAATTCTTTTTCAGCTGACCAATCTGTCAAACCAATTAGTGAGGTGAATTTCAATTTTTCACCAAGCAGATCACTTATCCGAAATAACAGTTTTGAATTTCCAGCCATATCAACCACCGTGGCTGCATGTTGCTTTAACTCATTTTCAAGTTCATCATAAGTAATCACTTCGTCATAGTAACCTGTACTTTTTACAAACTCTACATTTCTAGGTGAAGTCAAACCAACTATCTTTTTTCCATCCTCTGCTTGATTCTGTTTCAACATAAAAGCTAATCCCATCGAAGTTTTAGAGGAAGCACTTGTTATGATAATTTGTTTTGCATCAATGAATTTCTCAGTTTTTAAAAACTGGTAATTTAAAAATGAGGTGGTAAATAATGGACGAAGGATGGGAGCATAATCTTCTAATTCTTCATTATAAGAAACATCCGTTTTGGTATTGCTGTAGCTATTATAAATAGGGGCAAGTTCCGCTCTATGTTTCGCACCATCGGTAATACCAAATGGGGAAATTTTACCAACTTGAATTTTCAAATAATTGCCCATCGGAAAATATCCATAGAACCGCTCTCCTACTTTGACTCCCTCATGTTTTGATTCCACCACATTAGCATATCCCCAAACAGGAACAATCCCAAATGGTTCTTCAGCTGGAAAAAACTGCCAATAACCTATCTTATGACCTACGACTGCGTAGGTGATATTATTAGTTGTCATGGCATACTTATCAACTTTAAATAATACTTCACCCGGTTGTAATTCAGGGATGGCAGTTTCTACAACTTTTGTATTATTCAATTCTGTTTTATGAACAAGGAAGGTTTTATTTATCATGTGAAAACCCCTGTCCCCTAAAGGGGAACGTGAATGGGTAGTTTTGTTTTTTTTTAAAATTATTTTTTTAGCCAAAGAGAGTTATCGAAATTAGACAAACTTAAATATTTCGTTCCCCTTTAGGGGACAGGGGTTACTCAAACAACAAACTAATAAATTCTCCAACACAAGCAGGTTTTTCCACTCCTTCAATTTCCACCGTACAACCCCAAAATATCTTTGCCCCGTTTTCTCCATATCGTTCTACTTTATTTATTTTTCCAATTAACCTCAATCGACTTCCAGCGGGAACCGGATGTGGAAATCGAACATTATTCAATCCATAATTCACCCCCATTTTTCCACTTTTAACTAATACAGATTCTTCAATCATTTTTGATAAAAGTGAAACTGACATAAATCCATGGGCAATAGGTGCCTTAAAGGGAGATTCTTTTTTGGCTCTTTCGACATCAATGTGAATCCATTGATAATCCAACGTTGCGTCAGCAAAGGCATTGATCATCTCTTGAGTAACGGTGATCCAATCTCCTTGCGGAAGCGCATCACCTTCCATTTTCAGAAGAGCCTCGATATTTTCTATTTCTAATTTTGGCATTTTATCGGATTTAGTTATTGGTTACTGATCACAATTTTTCCTCGAACTTTACGATCCATCATCTCCTCTAAGGCTTTGGTCGCATCTTGCAAAGGGTAGATTTTATGAATATGCGGTTTCAATTTTCCTTCGGCATACCATTGCATTAATTGCATGGTATTTTGAATATTTTTATTGGGAAATTTCATGGCAAAACTTCCCCAGAAAACGCCAACTATTTGACAACCTTTTAGCAAGGGTAAATTCAAAGGAATCTTTGGAATATCTCCTGCCGCAAAACCGACCACCAAAAATCTTCCTTCCCAAGCCATTCCACGAAGGGCAGCTTCTGAGTAATTTCCACCAACTGGATCATAAACTACGTCCACCCCTTTTCCATCAGTTAAAACTTTGATTTTAGTTTTTAAATCTTCCGTCGTGTAATTGATGGTTTCGTCTGCACCATACTCTTTGCACAAGGCTAATTTTTCATCAGTAGAAGCAGCTGCAATAACTTTGGCACCCATTAATTTTCCGAGCTCCACAGCAGCCAATCCAACTCCTCCCGATGCTCCTAAAACTAGCAGCGTCTCCCCTTCTTTTAAGTGACCTCGATCTTTTAAAGCATGAAATGAAGTTCCATAAGCCATCATAAATGATGCTGCAATAGGAAAATCCATATTAGGTGGTTTTGGAAAAACGGCTTTCCCATCCAACACTACTTCCTCAGCAAAACCGCCGTGTGCGGCAAAACCAAAAACTTCATCACCAGCTTTTAAATGCTTGATTCCTTCACCAACAGATTTTACGACACCTGCAATATCACTTCCGGGAGTGAACGGTAATTCGGGTTTGAATTGATATAATCCTTGAACAATTAAGGTATCAGGAAAATTAACTCCACAAGCTTTGATCTCCACTAAAACTTCTTTTTCCTTTGGCTCATGGCTCTCGACATCTTTGTAAACTAAGGTAGATGGATGTCCAAATTTTTCACAAACTATTGCTTTCATATGATAAAACCCCTGCCCCCTAAAGGGGAACATAAATGGGTAGTTTATTTTTAAATAATAATTATTTAATTTTCATTTTAAGAGGCTGTTTAAACCTAATATTAAGAATTCGAAAGAACTATTAATAAATCGTTCCCCTGTAGGGGACAGGGGTTTACTCTAAAACTTTTAATACTAACTTACCTTTTTTCTCTCCAGTAAATAAGCGTTCAAAAGTGCTGTGGAAATTCTCGATTCCTTCATACACATCTTCCTTACTTTTCAATTTTCCTTCTGCCATCCATTTCCCCATATTCATGGCTGCTTCTTTATACTTGGGTGCATAATCCATTACGACCATACCTTGCATCGTTGCTCGATTAACCAATAGAGACAAATAATTACTTGGGCCTTTAATGGCAGTTGTACTGTTATATTGAGAGATGGCTCCACAGATGACCACTCGCGCATGCATTCGCAGGCGTGCCAAGGCAGCATCTAAAATATCCCCACCAACATTATCAAAATAAACATCTATTCCTTTTGGACAATGTGTTTTAAGTCCAGATTGAACATTCTCATTTTTATAATCTATCGCAGCATCAAATCCTAACTCTTCTACTAAATATTTACATTTTTCAGCTCCCCCTGCAATTCCAACTACCGTACAACCTTTGATTTTAGCGATTTGACCTACCACACTTCCTACTGCCCCAGCAGCTCCAGAAACCACGACTACATCGCCTTCTTTAATTTTCCCTACTTCCAATATTCCGAAATAAGCGGTCATTCCAGGCATGCCTAACGTACCGATATAAGTAGGCATTGGTGCTAGTTTGGTATCTACTGTATAGTACCCTTTGCCATCTGTTACAATATATTGTTGAACTCCTCCCCAACCAGTCACTACATCTCCTACTTTGAACGTAGGATGATTATTTGCTTTAACAACTTCCCCGATCGAACCGGCTCTCATCACTTCTCCAATTTGTACCGGAGGAATATAGGATTTTACATCGCGCATCCAACCTCGCATAGCAGGATCCAAAGAGATGAAATGGTTTTTAATCAAAACCTCGCCTTCTTTTAATTCTGGAATTGGGTTATTTTCCAAATTCCAAGTTTCTGCATCAGGCATTCCTTGAGGTCGTTTTACTAACTTAAGTTGTTTATTCATGATTTTTATTTTATTATTTAAATTGATTTTATATGATTTATTCGGTCGACGTTTTACGTTCTCTTATACAACTTCATTTAGAATAAAGGCTATTGTTATTTTACTTTTTTGGCAGCTAACATCGCTTTAAACATTTGCATTTTCATTCTTACTTCAGGACTCCACCATACGGTTAGGGCTTCCTTTAATTCATCTTCACTTCTTTCTTTTAATTTTCCTAACCATTCACTTCTCAACTTTGTTTTAGTGTTTAACCAAATATTTCTATCCGCTTGTAAGTAATGATTCATTCGTTGTTCAGCCCTTGGTAAAACTTCTTCCATTGGAACCACTTCATCTACCAAGTTTGCTTGTGCCGCTTCTTTAGTATTCAATAATTTTCCTTCCAATATATATCGGTAAGCCAAACTTTTTCCTAACCAAAATGAATAAGCTTCAATCAAATTAGTAGAAATTTGAACATTGACGGCTACTTCGTTTAATCCGATTCCAAATTTTTCACCTTCGGCCATAATTCGATAATCAGCTGTGATCGCAATGACAGTTCCTCCTGCTGGAGAATGCCCCGTGATCGCACAAATAAAAGGTTTAGAAAATCTAGCCAACTCAATGTACATCATTCCGAATGCGATAAAAAACTCTCGCATCTTGGCTTCATCATAATCATACAATTCGATCAAATCAAGCCCTGCCGAAAACACTCCAGTTCTCCCAGTCAAGATCACTCCTTGCACCGCATCATCTTCTTGCATTGACTTGAAAGTATTTCTAATTTCCTCTACCATTTGAAAGTTAATCGCATTTACTTTCGGGCGATTCATGGTGATTACCACGTAGTCTTTTTTTCTTTCTATCTCTAAATATTCCATGTTCTTTATTTTGGCTCTAATGTAGTTAATAATTGAAGGGGCACGGTATAACGAGTTTAATATTCTCAGCGATTGAGTGGTCACGTTTTCATCTTAGGAAATTCATGTCTCCACAAATAAACAGATTCACAAAAAAAACTATCTTGCAAAATGATATTTAAATACATTGAAAAGGGAATATCTATTGAAGACGATGAGTTCGATGAGATCTATCCAGAGGATATTCGTCCGATGGCGTTTACTCATTTCACTCCCGTAGACATGGCGATCAAAGCTGCAAAATTTTTAGTGCAAAAACCTAGGACTCGAGTGTTAGATATAGGTTCGGGAGCGGGAAAATTTTGTATGATCGGTTCAGTTTGTACAGATGGTCATTTTACTGGCGTAGAACAAAGGGATAACTTACATGAAATGGCGAAAAGGATTTATCAAAAATATCAACTAAAGAATATCAATTTTATCAATGCCAATATTAACCAAATTGACTTTAGTGATTACGATGCATTTTATTTTTTCAACCCTTTTTATGAAAACATTATTCAGTTTGAAAAAATAGATGATGCCGTAGAAGTAGAAACCAATCTCTATGCAGAGTATTCTAATTATGTCAAAAATCAATTAGACCAAATGCCCGTCGGAACTCGATTGGTTACTTTTTATAGCGCTTACGATGAAGTGCCAAAAAGTTACCAATTGATCTCCAATAGTGATCGGCAAAAAATTTCCATGTGGAAGAAACAGGACTAGCATTTATTCTAAATATAGTTAGACGCTGAACCTCATTAAATTAAGTTTGAAAAAATATCATGAATACCCAAAACATTACCTACCTGCTCATCAGTTGCATTTCTTTAGTCATCATTTTAATATACGGACAAGCGATTCTTGTTCCTTTTATATTAGGCATGCTCCTGTGGTTTATTGGAAAAGAATTAGAATCCTTGCTTGAAAAAATAAGCTTTGTCAAAAAGAAATTTCCAAATTGGGTAAAACATATTTTATCATTTGGAATCATTTTAATCGTCCTCATTTTTATTACCAATATCCTAACCACCAATATTAATTCTTTGGCAAATTCTTTTCAGAAATACGAACCTAACTTTGATGCGCTGATTTTCCAAATGGATCAATGGCTGGGGCTCGACACCAAATCCACCTTAAAAAATTACTCAGGCAATTTAGATTTTGGCAGCATCTTACAACTCCTTTTTTCCTCCATTTCAGACTTGATTAGCAATGGTTTTATGATTTTGCTTTATGCCGTATTTATATTGTTAGAAGATGCTAGTTTTAAACCAAAGCTAAAAGCTATTTTTGTTGGAACCAATAATGAAAAAAAAGTAGATGAGATGTTGGAAAAAATCAGGACGTCCATTTCTAGTTACTTTGGATTGAAAACTTTACTGAGTTTAATTACGGGAAGTCTAAGTTATCTCGCGCTTCGGATCATCGGAGTTGATGCACCAGAGTTTTGGGCATTTCTAATTTTTATATTGAATTTTATCCCCACCATTGGGTCGCTCATCGCCACCATTTTTCCTGCCATATTTTGTTTATTTCAGTTTGGAACATTTACCCCAAGCCTTTTGGTCTTAGGTATAGTGGGCACTATTCAAGTTGTCGTGGGGAATTTTCTAGAACCAAAAATTATGGGAAGCTCGATGAATATCAGTCCCTTGGTAACCATTCTTTCGCTATCCATTTGGGGAGCCATCTGGGGAATCATCGGAATGATATTGAGTGTGCCGATTACGGTAGTGACGATCATTATTTTTTCTCAATTTGAAAAAACAAAACCCGTGGCGATCATGCTTTCGGAGAAGGGGGAGATTCAGTAGGCAGGTTTCAGTAGGCAGTAGGCAGTTGGCCTACTGCTAACTGCATACTGCTAACTGCATACTAACTACCTCGCTTTAATGATTTGAGAAAAATCCGTTGCATTTAAAGAAGCTCCTCCCACCAATCCACCATCGACATCAGGCTGAGAAAAAATCTCTTTCGCATTCGATGGCTTTACACTTCCACCATAAAGAATAGTAGTATCGTCAGCAATCTTTTCACCATATTTTCGAGCGATCATATTTCTAATTTTATCATGCATTTCTTGCGCTTGTTCAGGAGAGGCAGTTACTCCAGTTCCGATCGCCCAAATTGGTTCATAAGCGATCACTACTTTAGCAAAGTCTTTTTCGGACAAATGAAACAAACCTTCTCTCAATTGCTTCGAGACATGACGAGCATGGTTCCCAGCTTCTCGAACACTTAATGGCTCACCACAACAAAAGATAGGAAGTAATCCACTTTGCAAAACGGTATTCGTTTTTTGTGCCAACAAAGCATTGCCTTCTTTGAAGTATTGTCGTCTTTCACTATGCCCAAGAATCACATATTTAACCCCTACAGACTTTAGCATTCCAACAGAAACCTCACCGGTAAAAGCACCACTTAATTCATTCGAACAATTTTGTGCAGCTACTTCGATTCCATCTGCGTCTTTTACGATATTAGCAATGGAATGTAAGTGAGTGAAGGGAGCTGCCATGATGACCAATGGATGATTGGCTTTTGATTTTTTCACAATGGCGTTAGCGAGTTTCTCTCCTTCTTTGAGAGTTGTATTCATTTTCCAGTTTCCTGCTACGATGAGTTGTCTTGACATGATTTGATTTTTGATTAATAAAAATAGAAATGCAAATGTAGAAATTTTTCAAAATAAAATTTTCTCAATTAGAAATTATTCTGAATAGCTTCCATTGCTAGCTTAAATCCAAAATTGTAAATACCAAGGTGAAGAGAACCGACACTTGTTTGGTTTTTCCCATGGCATTGCGTGACAACCTTGAGAAGGGAGGTTGAAGTAGTACAGCCATTCACTTTAACTACTCTAACTAACCACCCTAGCCTTCCTTGGGAGTTCTCAAAATTCTCTCCTCAGGACTTGTCCATGTCCCCTATGGCACATAAGTACCCCGACCCAAAAAAGCTGCTCGCCAAGCGGTGAACAACTTTTATAATAATTCAAAACAGTCTCTAAGTATACTGATAAATATTGGTGAATGTTTTTTATATAAAACTACCTCGCAGTAAACTGACGAGGAGTTAAAATTTCAGTTAAATACGAAAATAACCACTTACCGATTTTTTTTTAGACGCTGACTTTTTATGACTTTTTTTATGACCTTTTATGTTTAGCACTATTCTAACCATTTTTTGCTTGCAAAAAAAAACATCATAATGTCTTAAAAAAGTCAGCGTCTAAAATACTATTCCCTAATTACTATTCTACAGTTCTCTGCACCCGATACAAGCATCGGGGAATTCTTTAGTTTAAAAATAGAATCTGTGAAGTATATGCGGAGCGTATGCAAAGGTTATTTTACTTCAAAACAACCCTTGGAAAAACTATATAAAGCGAAGGTTGACTCAACTTTAGGCGTGGTTAAAGTAAAAAATTGGAAGGCTGATTCAACTTTTGGATTGATCAAGTTAAAAATAGGTAGGATGGACTCCCCTTTAGGTCAATGTCATTGCCATTTAGGTTTGGCTGAAGTAAATAAAAATGTAAAAAATCAGATGCTTATCCCGAATAGGTTCTAAATGAATTCATTTGGTCATTTATAAAAAGTTATTGATTATTAAGTTATTTCCAAAAGGGTACTTCTAAAGATTGTACGACTA
>CAYGRM010000173.1:0-3547 GCA_964352225.1 uncultured Saprospiraceae bacterium
GAATAAGCATGTGTTTAATGAACTAGAACATTTTTTTTCAGTATCAGCTCCAAAGAAAAAAACTTTAAAAGGAGTGATAATCACCGGGGCAGGGGAGAAGGCATTTGTAGCCGGAGCAGATATCAAAGAATTTTTAGATTTTAAAGGAGATGATGCCATGAATGTTTCTGCAAGAGGACAGGGAGTTTTTGATTTGATTGAAAAATTTCCTAAACCAGTTATTGCTGCAGTAAATGGTTTTGCTTTGGGGGGCGGTTGCGAATTGGCGATGGCTTGTCATATGCGAATTGCAAGCGATCGGGCAAGGTTCGGACAACCTGAAGTTAATCTTGGGATCATTCCTGGTTATGGAGGGACACAGCGATTACCTCAATTAATTGGTCGAGGTCGAGCTTTGGAATATTTAATGACAGGTGATATGATTGGAGCAGAAGAAGCGTATCGAATAGGCTTAGTGAATCATGTGGTGCCTCATGGAGAGGAGGTTAAGAAAGCAAAAGAGATCATTGAAAAAATTGCTTCCAAAGCACCAATAGCGATAGCAAAAATTATTGAGTGTGTGGATGATGCATACAACGGAACGATTGATGGGTTCGATTCAGAAGTTCGATCGTTTGGTTCGGTTGCTCATTCTGAAGATTTTAAAGAAGGGGCGAGTGCATTTGTGGAAAGAAGAAAGGCAGAGTTTAAGGGCAAGTAATTTTGCTTTAAAAATATTAAAAAGGGTTGTCAGGGCATGAAGTGTTGACAGCCCTTTTTTGATATTTTTTAGCTTAAAGATTTGCATCATAAATTTATTATCGTATTTTTACGATTAAATAGACTAACATGGCAGTTGCAAAGAAAAATTTATTTACAATAGAAGAGAATAGAATTGCAGATTTGGCAAAGGCGATTGCTCATCCTGCACGCGTATCTATCTTGTTATATTTAATAAAAAAAAATAGTTGTGTGTGTGGAGACATTGTCGAGGAGTTACCACTTTCGCAATCAACTGTTTCGCAGCATTTGAAAGAATTAAAACGAGTTGGAATTTTGCAAGGAGAGATTGAAGGAACAAAAACGTGCTATTGCATCAACCCAAAAGTATGGCTGGAGATGGGAAACTTGTTTAAAGAACTGACAGAAAAATTTACAGGCTGTTGTTAAATTAAAATGATTTTTTTTGATTTCAATCATCGTCTTTATACGATTAATATGTTTTTAAATAATAAAAATTTCTAATTATGAATACAGGAGAATTTCTAGAATTACTCGATCAAAATGAGGGCAAAGAGTTAACGTTTGAATACCAACAAAATAATTTTGTTCCAGCAGCTTATCACATTACTGAGGTAAAAAGTAAACACATCGATTCTGTAGACTGTGGTGGGTTTGCACACTCCTATGATGAGACTGTCGTCCAATTATGGATTAGTGGAGAGGAGGAAAAAGATCGAGCAATGGAAACCGAAAAAGCACTTAAGATTTTTAATATCGTTGATTCCAAGACTGCGCTTAAAAGAGATACGCCAATATACTTTGAATGGGGACATGGTGACTTATTAACTTCTGTTTACAAAGTTCAAGCAGTAGAAAATACTGATAATAAAATTGTGGTGAAATTATTTGTTCCACCGACGGTTTGTAAACCAAGAGTTGCTTTGGAAATTGCACAAGGAAATAGCGAGGGCTGCTGTGGAAGCCCTTCATCCGAACTGGTTGAGTTAGGGCAAGCTGCTCGGAAGTGCTGTTAAATTTTTTTGGAATATCGAATAACGACTTAAGAATAAGGATTTGAGAAGTATCGTCAAACTTCATAAATCATTGTTTTTAAGTCGTTATTCGATATTCTAAAAAAAATCACTTATATCAATGAAAATTCGTCCCCTCCAAAAAGCAGATTGGCCATTCGTTCGACAAATTTATCAAGAAGGAATTGATACTGGAGTCGCCACCTTCGAAACCGAAGTTCCCGACTGGGAAACTTGGAATGCTAAATTTTTACCTACCTGCAGATTAGTTGTAGAACATGAAAATAAAATTTTAGGCTGGGCGGTTTTATCTGCTGTTTCCAAAAGATATGTGTATCGAGGCGTAGCAGAAGTAACGATTTATCGAGATTTAAAATGTACCCTAAAAGGAATTGGTTCCGTCTTAATGTCAGCATTGATTGAAGTTTCTGAAAAAGAAAAATTTTGGACATTACAATCAAGTATTTTTCCTGAAAATAAGGCAAGCCTTCACTTACATGAGAAATTTGGTTTTAGGGTGATTGGTAGACGCGAACGAATAGCTCAAAGAAATGGAAAATGGAATGATACCATCATCATGGAGCGTAGAAGTTCCGTTGTCAATTGATAATCAATGACTTATACAACTAGTTTTTACTTTTATGAAAAAAGTGGTACTTTTGTATTTCAATAATTAAACAAATTATTACTCCCATCTCCCTACAATGGAAATGAAGGGAAACCGTAAAATTTTATAACATGGCATATGACGTAGCTTCTAGCATAAATGAGTTACTTTTCGAAAAAAACTCAGTTGTTGTACCTGGTTTTGGAGGGTTCGAACTTCAACTACAACCTGCAAATATTGACCACATCAAATCGACTATTTCTCCTCCAAATAAGATCCCTTCTTTTAATAAAAATTTAACCATTAACGATGGTGTTTTGGTAGATTATATCAAAAACCAAAACAATTGTACGTTGGAACAGGCCTATAAAATTATAGAAGATTTTGTGGAGGAAATAGAAGCTAAAATTGAAAAAAAAGAAATTGTTGAATTTCCAAAGGTGGGAAGGATTTATAAGGATTATAATAAATCACTTCAATTTTTGCCTTATGATACTAATTTCAATTCTGACGCTTTTGGATTACCAACTATCGAAATTCATCCTTTTTCCAGAAGTGAATCTGTCAAAAAAGAAACAGCTACTATTGCTGCAGCTTCTCTTGATTTGACGAATGCGCCTTCTGAATCTGCTAAGAAAAAAGCTCTAATTTTTGATGAGCCAACTCCTGAGCCCAAACAAACTCCTGAAGAAATTCGAGTAGGTGGCATTCCCGTTGAGGAAAATAAACGTTTTTCTAAATGGGCACGGGTATCCTTGCCTTTGTTGATTTTAGTTTCTATTGCATTTATCGCTTTGAGCTATTTTTTACTTCGAGATAATCAGCCAAAAACTGCTGATGGAAGTCAATCGGTCAATTCAATGGCTGTAAATGATAATAAAAAAGTTAATACTGCTCCTTCAATTGATGATGCTGAGATTACAACTTTGCCAGAGGAACCAATTTCAGAAAATACGGAAAGGTTGGAAGCTGATATTGCTGCAGGAAATTCAACTACAGATGAAGTAGACGAACCCATTAATAATGAGGAATTGAGTTCAAATTCTACTGAAAATACTTCTACTGAAAATACTTCTACTGAAAATGAATGTATCGTCATCGTAGGGCAATTTGGTAGCAAAGCGAATGCTGAGAAAATGGCTAGCAAGGTGGAGAAAGATGGCTACGAATCTTACCAAGGATGGAATGAAGAAAAGCAATGGAATAC
>CAYGRM010000173.1:3557-5689 GCA_964352225.1 uncultured Saprospiraceae bacterium
GGAATACTGTTGGAGTTAAATTCAACTACACTAGTGAAAGTAAAAAACAAAGAATGCTTCGTCAGCTCAAAAATAAGTATGACGATTCAGCATGGATTTTAAGAGAATAAAGAAGTTTGGAAAAACACTTTCCTAAACATCGATTTTAAAGCGCGTAACGAGACTCTAGTTTTGTTGCGCCTTTTTTTATCTGTGGGGAATAAATCTTATAGATTTTTATAAAAATTATCTGAGCAATTTTCTCTTATCCCATTTCTTTCCCGAATTACTTTTACCCGTTTCCCATTTTCTTTTTTTTCTATAAAAAACTCAACGACACATTTCTTAATAGCTTTTTCAGCGCATAGATGAATCACCATCTCATCTTCTAATATTTCAAATTGAAATGAAATTGGAAAATCAAAACTATTCAAAAATCTCAAATCTTTATGCCCAAACACGACTGTCGCATCCGATCCCATAGGAGTATACCGACTCGCCTCCGTATAAATATCCAAACTATGTGGATGTCTTTCTAAAAATTCCAAGCCAGCTTCTAAAATCAAATAGTACATTATTCCGCTCAACTGACAAAGGCCGCCTCCATAATCTAAATCTAATTTATTACCCACCAAGTTGCGTCCTTTTTTAAAACCATTTTGAGGAGTAGGTTGAGGAATCAAATGCCAATAGGAAAAAATTTGTTGAGGTGGTATTTCTAAATTTTCAATATGCCGAATCGCTAATCGTAAGTTGTGTTTTTTGTTTTCTGAATAATCATTTTTTCGAATCGGTTGACTCATGGAAAGTTGTCTAGGAAAGGAAGTTCGAGGAGCATCTTTTTTTACAAAAGAAAAATAGCGGAAGGAGAAAACATCTTTTACAAAAGTAAAAAGAACTCGAAGTAGAAGACGAAGATGAGGTGGGATAATTTTTTTCAAAAACTAGATTATTTCTTTCTCAAAAATACAAAATGATAAGAAGCCCATTTTTTCAAAAAAGACTTACACAGCCAAGAATCTATTTTCCTAAAGAATGATCGAAGCGAAACGGGTACTCGATGAATCGGAAAAAATAAAACGCCTTCATAACCTTCCAACTCAAATAAATTACCGGTTAATTTTTGCATGGCATCTATATCTAGTGCAGTATTCCCATGCCAACCCTCTTTTTGATAATTAATCAATTGCCTTCGAGCTTTTGATGGAAAATCAAAAATTAAGATCCCATTTGGTTTTAAAATTCGAGATGCTTCTTGAATGGTTTTTTGAATAGTAATTAAATCTAAGTGCATAAAAACATGTAAACTATAAATTGCCTCAAATGATCCGTTTTCAAAAGGCAGATTGGAAATATCACTTACGGTTAATTGATGATTGGGAAATTTAGATTGTGCAACTTTCAACATCCCTTCACTAAAGTCAACTCCATTTTCTGCAAGATCCAAAAAACGACCAGTTCCACACCCCATATCTAAAATTGATTTTTTAGAAATATGACCCAACCTATGCACTAAAATTTGTCGTTCCTGTAAGTGAAGGTACTGTCCATAAGAGTTATTGAAGCGGTCATCATCATATTCAGAAGCAAGTTGATCGTAGTAATTTTTTATAGCCGTTTTTTCTTCCATTTTTGTTGAAAAAATTGAATTTGGTGAGAGATTTTAAAAGCGAAAATAAATTTTTATAAATTTAGAATTATTGAATGTTAGTTGGTTTTATCGGTTTATATAAAATTAAATTCTGTTTTAAAATTAAAAAGTACTTTTATTTAGAATTTTATTTTGTAAAAATGCTTTTTTTAGCGAACTATTCAATCTACATTTGTGTTACAATTACAAGAAATATAAGATTAAATCCAGCAACGTAAAAAGTTACGTTTATAAATATAAAATGAGAAAAACTTGGTTATTAAGTTCAGTTTTTGAGAACTCAATTAAGAAAGTAGGTTTGTAATGTTTATGAAAACTTAAAATGGTCTTACTCTCGCAAAGGCGTAAAGGTTTATTGAAAAAATCAATCGAATTTTATACTTTACAACTAAGCGTTTTTGCGAGAGTGAAATTTTTCTTCCCGAAAACGTATTTCAAAAATAGCTAATATTTTCTTTTTTAAAGAATTTTTGGTAAGTAAATTATAAGACCAATTATGGTA
>CAYGRM010000173.1:5699-13444 GCA_964352225.1 uncultured Saprospiraceae bacterium
AAACAATGGTTAAAAGTTCACTATATCAAAATTAATTAATTACAAACCTAAAGAACAATGATAAACCAAGTTCCCAAAATCAAGTATTCAGATCGAAATCACTTTTTTTTAATTGCTGGACCTTGCGCGATTGAAAGTAGAGAAATGGCATTTGAAATAGCTGAAAAAGTAAGTGGTATTTGTGAGCGATTAGAGATTCCATATATTTTCAAAGGTTCCTATCGAAAAGCAAATCGATCAAGATTAGATTCATTTACAGGTATTGGAGATGAGAAAGCATTAAATATTTTGAAAGAAATAGGGGAAAAACTTCACTTGCCTGTCACGACTGATATACATACAGAGGAAGAAGCAGCAAAGGCTGCTCAATATGTTGACATCCTTCAAATTCCCGCTTTTTTGTGTCGTCAAACTAGCTTGTTAGTAGCAGCAGCAAAAACTGGTAAAATTGTCAATATCAAAAAAGGACAATTTGTAAATGCTGATGCAATGAAATTTGCGATGGATAAAGTGGTGCAATCTGGCAATGATAAGGTTTGGTTGACAGAGCGTGGAACAACTTTCGGATATCAAGATTTGGTTGTTGACTTTAGAGGAATACCGCAAATGCAAAGCTTTGGAGTGCCAGTAGTTTTAGATTGTACTCATTCCTTACAGCAACCTAATCAAGCAAGTGGAGTGACAGGAGGAAAACCTGCATTGATCGAAACTATTGCAAAAGCAGGGATTGCAGTTGGAGCAGATGGATTGTTTATCGAAACTCATCCACAACCATCTGAAGCAAAATCAGATGGAGCAAACATGCTACCTCTCGACCGTTTGGAAGAAATGCTGTTTCGTTTAATAAAAATTAGGAAATCTTTGAATTATAAAGAATAAAATTTTGCTAAAATTTGACATTGCGTAATATTAAGCTTAAATTTAAGTCAAATCATCAAAACACGTTTATCATGAAAACACTAAGAATTTTTACCACAGTTTTGTTAGCAATAATGATTGCAAACACCGCGGTAGCGCAGCAGGCAGAAAGAATTTTAGTTAAATCATTTAACCTAAAAGGTAATTCGGTTGTATTGATGGATGTAGATGGAAATGTCGAAGTGAAGGAATATAGTGGTGAAATAGTCCGAGTTCAAATGGCCATTGGTTTGGCCAACGGCACAGACTCTACTTTAAAATCTTTAATCAAATCAAAAAGATATAATTTGATAGCAACTGAAGGAGATGGTGAGTTAGTTTTGAGTATGCCAAGTTTAGAAAAAAGAGTAACAGTAGGTGGAAAAGAATTGACGGAAAAAATTTCTTATACAGTTTTTGCGCCTACAGATGTACTTGTAAAATTATCAAATGAATCTTCAGCTAGTCAAGTGGCTGATAAAAGTTCGTCTGAATTATAAGATCATCGTTTAATCTTCGTTTTAGAAGGGTATGACATTTAGTTAAATAAGTGTTATACCCTTTTTCTTTTGTCACAATTCGACTATTTTGGAGTCAAATTTGTGAAAGATAAATTATAAAAAATAAACACATGAGATATATCCTCACCCTATTAATCGTTAGTTTTGGTCTGCTCGCAAATGCTCAAGTCAAAAGAACGCTACATCAAACTTTTGAGTTGACTGATCAAAATACTGAAGTAGCGCTGAATATTTATGATGATTTTGAAGTAGAGAAGTGGTCGAGCAATAATATTATGGTTGTCACTACCGCAATATTAGAAAGTGGAGCACAACATCTTTTAGATTTTTATGTAGATTCAAAAGGAAGATACGACATTGAAAAATCAGGTAAAGATGCTCTAATAACCTTAACTTCAAAAGATAAGGTTCGACTAGGAATGAAATACAAAGGGCAGGTAGTTTACGAGATGGTTAGTTTGAAGATGTATGTTCCAGAGAATTATGAACTAGTTGGAAAAACTAAATTGGTGAAGAAGCAGGAAGAAGAAACGGTATCAAAAGACCAATAAGTGAAATAAATTTTACAAAAAAAAAGCATCTTGCGTATTGTACGCAAGGTGCTTTTTTTGTTATCTTGAAATATCAAACCAAATTTTGAAAATATGAGAGCGATTTTATTTTATCTAGGTGTTTTTAGTTGTATGGCTTTGTTTGAAAGCTGTCTCGGGACACCACCATCAGAGGAATTTACTCAACGATCTACAGAAAGTTATCATGATGAAATTCCCGAAGGAACATTGATGTACGATTTTTCGAATAATGAAACCTTTGAATCTTTTATTGAAAAATTCTCCTTGGATAGTTTATTTCAAGAGAGTAGAGTGGTGTTTCCTATGAAGAAAAAATACATCGATATGGATTTAAAAGAAGTGGTGAAAATAGTGGAAGCCAAAGATTGGTGGAGAGTAGTTTTTGAATCAACTGATGATTATTCGATGCGGTATTTTGAAAAGGAAAAAGAGAATCGAGGCTTTGTTGAGTTTAAAGGTATTGAAAATGGCATTAGTATAACATATGTTTTTGAGTTGAGAGACGGAGAATGGTTTCTAGTGGAAATCGAAGATTTATCGGCTTAAAGCGCCATGTTTTTTAGAAAATTTAGCAAAATCTTCGGTTCTAAATGAATTCGTTTAGTTAAAAATTTAATCAACAAATGAAATCATTTAGAGCCAAATCTTCACATGATATTATAAAATATACATGGTACATATTTACTTTTTGGTCAAAAGAATATAACTTAAGATAGTAAAGTAGTCTCTTCATCTATCAATTTCCTCCCTTCAAGTTAAATTAATCTTTCCTCCTCATTTACGAATCTTCCCCTCGAAGTGAACACACGACTATGCAATTTCCAAAACTAAAATCGGTACTTGTTACTATTTTGATAATCCTATCATTTTTTCAATCCAACGGTCAGTCAATTGGTTGGGATTTACTTCGTGATAACCAATTGTTAGCCGCAAAAACTGAATTTGTAAATGTATTGTTACAGAATCCAGAGGATGAGGATGCATTATGCGGAATGTTGTTTGTTTCGGAAGTTTTGCAAGATCATTTGAATTATAAAAAATATGCTAATCAATTAATTGAAGCTACCTGGAGTAATGAAAATTTTGCGCTGTTTAAACATTTATATCAAGGCTCTCCTGATCAAGTTTTAGCTCATCAGCTTGATCCATCTTTTCAACTCAAAGCAATTTTAGCGAAGGCAGATCTCCAATTTAAAAATGGAGGTTTTGAAAAAAGCATAAGTACCCTTCAATCGGTAACACAGGACTTAAATTGGAGTGTAGTTGGTCCATTTGATAATGTTTCAGGAAGTGGACATATTGAAAGTCAACCTTTAGAGATTGAAAGTTTTAAGCCCAATAGAATATATAAGAATGAAAAAGGTTTAGAAATGAAATGGGTGCAACGTATTCAACGTGCTCCAAATGGAGAAGTTATTTTTAATGAAAACTTAGCTTACCAAAGAGAGGGAACTTACTATGCCAATACCTTTTTGACTTTGGAAAAAGAAGAAACTGTTCAACTTCGAATTGGTAGAACTACTCCTATTAAAATTTGGCTAGATGACGATCTGGTATTTGACAAAAACGATAATTTAAAATATTGGAGAGACGGAGAAATTATTGAAGTGACTTTGAAAAAAGGAATGCATAGGGTACTAATTAAGTCCTCAACATATGTGGAAGAGGCAAGTAAAAGTAAATTGTATTTGAGTTTCAATGATCAGTATGACGAAGGGACATTGAGTTCAAATTTGGATGAAACGATTAATAGTCATCCTTTTAGAAATAAAAACTACCAAAGTAGAGGCAATCAAATAGCAAAATTCTCTCTGCGAATAACAGATAGGGATGGAAAGCTTGTCGAAAATATCTTGAGCGATTTTTTTGGAAAAAATAAAACCCGAAAATATGAGCCGAAAGTCATCGAAAACATTTGGATAAAATCACTTCAAAATAAAATTGAGAAAGATTCTACGGATTGGAAAAATTATTATTTGCTTACTAAAATGTATTTACTGATGGATTTGGGGGAAGAGGGCGAGGAGTGGTTTTGCAAGAATATAAAAGCGCATAAAAATGAATTTTATTTTAAATTTTTATTGGCTAAAATTTTTACTTCAAATGATAAAGGAGAATTAGCCGAGGCAATGTTGAGTGATCTAAATTTAACTAAGAATCCGGTGATTGCTTGCCTTATTAATCAATTAGAAAAAGTAGATGCTAAAAATGATTTAGCTAACTTTTATTCAAGGGTTAGGCAAATTTTACATTTTTCACCTACCCATAAAGATGCATTGGTAGCCTATTTAAATTGGTTGAATGATCATGGAAAACTAGACGAACAAAAAGATTTTGTTCGAAATTTTCTAGCAGAATATCCCAATTCGGGTTATCGAGATATGTTTCTAAATTTTTTAACTAATAATAAGGAAGAAATAATTTATGAAGGTCTCTCGAAAAAACAAATAGAAGAGAGAGGCATTGCGGCAATCGAAAAAATGAAATTTCAATTTGATCCTACGGATTATTTGAATGCAATTGATTACTACAAAGAAAAAAAGAACGATAAAAGAGTAGTCAAATTATATGATAAGTTAATTGAAATGTTTCCGTATCGATCTTATTATTTGAAGGAGAAAGCAGCGTTTTTGATGGAACAAAAAAGATGGGATGAGGCTATCACTCTTCTTGAAAAAGTACTAAAAATAAATCCTTACCATTCTCGAACTATGGAAAAAGTTGGAGATATCTATTTAGAAAAAAAGGAAGAAGCTCAAGCTATAAAACATTTTCAGGCCGCATGGGAGATAGATTTAGCTACTCAACAAGGAAGTTATGTCCTGAATAGGTTGCGGAAAAAAATAGATGGAATTCAGGATATAGCATCTCCAGAAAAATATTTCCAAGAATTTTCAACAATACATTTACAAAAAGATAAAGCATGGAAAAGTAAATATCAAAAGGCTGAATCTTTGATTTTGATGTATCATGTTCAAGCAACCTTGAACGAAGAAAATAGACTAAATTATCATCAGAAATTATGGATAAAAATCCTTAACTCTGCTGGTGTGAATTATTGGACAGAGGCTGATTTTAGTTTTTTAGGAGAAATAGGAAAAGTAAAAGTGATCAAAGAGGATGGTTCTGAAATGACTCCTTCTCGCAATTGGAATTTAGTGGTTTTTCAAAATTTACAGCCAGGTGATCTAATTGAAATCGAAGGTTTTTCAAATGGCGATATGACTCGTGAAATACCCAATGAAATGTATCATATGGCTTGGTTATCGATGGAAATTCCTATTTATAAAAGTGTCTTTGAAATGGTATTGCCTAAAGAAAAAAACCTTAATTACATTTGTAATAAGATGAATTGTGATCCTGACATCCAAGTGAAGGATAAGGTGAAAGTTTATACTTGGAAAAACCAAGATACGCCAAAGAATAAGCATGAGGAAGCTGTTTTGGATAAAATGGATAAGTTTGCTTGGTTAATGTTAAGTACTCAATCTGATTGGAAAAAAGTAGTAAAATGGTACGAAAGGAAAACTTATCGAAGATTGGAAGCTAACTATGAAGTCAAAAATAAACTAGCAAATATTGTCCACGATGGAATGTCTGAGGAGGAAAAGGTTCGAGCAATTTATAATTATTTGACAACTGGAATTACCTATTCACATGTATCATTTTTGAATTCTAATTATGTTCCGAAGAAGCCTTCTAAAACGATTAGTGGAGGGATTGGAGATTGTAAAGATGTGGCGTCGTTGATGATTTCGATGCTAAGAGAATTGGAAATAGAGGCTTACTATGTTTTAGTTCGGACGAGTAATTTTACTAGCAAGGAATCGCGACCTTCAGTTTTGGCATTTGATCATGTAGTGGTTGGATATCGACTGACCGGGGAGGAGATGCGCTATGCTGATTTGACGACTGATTATTTTTCTAACAACGTACTTCCAAGATTTGATAATGATCAATGGGCATTATTAATCAAGCCAAATGAGAGTGAATTATTTCGATTGCCAAATGATCAATTAAATGAATTTAAAAATTTTATAAAAATAAAAACCTTGGCGCAAATCGAAGATGAACGAAATCTTGAAATACGAGTAAAAATGAAATCTAAAGGTGTAATCTCTGGAGAATGGCGAGAAACACTCAATAATAAAACCACTCAAAATGATCATCTTTTATTTTTAAAGGAGCACCTTGCTTCTGCTGAATTTGATCACCTAAAAATAAAAGATTTTTCCTTTGACTATTTGCAAGAAATTGATTCTAGTTTGATGACTAATCTGGAATTGAAAGCTTTTCATCATTTAGAAAAAGTAAGCGATTTCCAAATTTTACAAATTCCAATCTTACATCCGATCACTACTCGAACAGCTTTGTTTGGAGAGGTACGTCATAATAATTTGTCCTTAGGTGAGCTTTTTAATTTAACCCCAAGTGAAGAAATGATTGATCTGCAAATTCCTAGTGGATATGAATTATTGGAAATTCCAAGGGATATTTTTTTAGAAAATGAATTTGGTCGGTACGAATTGATTTTTAAAAGAACAAAATCTGGAATTCAAATCTATCGCAAGTTAATATTCAAGCAGCATTTTGTCTCGACTGAATCTTACGTGGATTTTAAAAGTTTTTATCTTAAATTATTAGATGGAGATCGAACTAAGTTAGCCATTCAAAAAAGAGCTATGATAGTTCGGCAGTAATTTTTAACCCAATATTTCTCACCAACTCTAATCATAAATAATAAACCTTTTCCCATTCCATCTGTTCCATTCGTAGTTTTTAAAAAAGATAAAATCATTAAATTATGTTTGGACTATTCAAAAAAGACCCAGTCAAAAAATTAGAAAAAGAGTACCAAGTTCTGATGGCAAAAGCGATGGAAATCCAACGCTCAGGCGACCTTAAGCACTATGCACGCCTCATTGAAGAATCAGAAGCTATTCAAATGAAAATTCAAGAATTAAAGAATGCAAAATAAAAATTATCTAATCGTTGGAGGTAGTTATGGTATTGGTTTGGAGATTGTAAAATCTTTGGCTGAGCAAGGCGCAAATGTCCATGTGCTGGCACGAACCAACGACAATCTCCCTAGTTATGCGACAATTCATTATCAAGAATATGATGCGTTAAGTGATGAAAAAATCGATCTACCTGATGAACTACATGGCGTTGTTTATTGTCCAGGAAGCATAAATCTCAAGCCGTTTCGATCTTTGAAACCAGATGATTTTAGATCTGATTTCGAAATCAACGTGATTGGCGCGATAAAAATTTTACAGCAAACTCAACGAGTATTACAAAAAACAGAAAATTCAAGTGTGGTACTTTTTAGTACAGTCGCCGTGGGACAAGGTATGCCTTACCATGCATCTGTTGCTGCTTCCAAAGGTGCGATCGAAGGTTTGACCAAAACTCTTGCTGCCGAATGGGCACCAAAAGTTAGAGTGAATTGTGTGGCTCCTTCGTTGACTGACACCCCCTTAGCAGCTCGATTATTATCTTCCGATGATCGAAGAGAAGCATCAGCTCAGCGTCATCCACTCAAGCGAGTTGGAACTGTTTCAGATATTTCGGAGGCAGTTTGTTTTTTACTTTCGGAAAAAAGTGGATGGATGACTGGACAAGTTCTAGGAGTAGATGGTGGGATTTCTGCGCTGAATGTTTAATAAACTAAGATTGGCAGATTTATAAAATCTGCCAATCTTAGAGGCTGTTTTGAAATGTGTGCTAAAATTTTTTATAGTGTATTTTTTTG
>CAYGRM010000174.1:0-7831 GCA_964352225.1 uncultured Saprospiraceae bacterium
ATTTATATGCAGATGTAAAATCAGGAAAGAATACCATCTATCTTTCTATTTTTGAAAATAAAAAAGAGCTAGGGGAGGAAGGTTATGAAATGACAATTGACGAAAACTCTATTCAACTCCAAGGCAACTCTGCACAAGGAATTTTCAGAGGCGTGCAAACCTTGTTACAATTACTCCCTGCTACCATTGAAATGAAAACAATGCAAACTGGACCTTGGGAAATTGCTAGTGGGACGATTTACGATTTTCCGAATTATGAATATCGAGGAGCGATGATTGATGTGAGTCGTCATTTTTTTGGAGTAGAAAAAGTAAAAGAATATATTGATCATTTGGCAAGATATAAAATGAATTATTTGCATATCCATTTGACCGACGACCAAGGTTGGAGAATAGAAATTAAAAAATGGCCGAACTTGACTAAGCGCGGAGCAAGTACTCAAGTAGGAGGTGGCAAAGGTGGTTTTTTTACTCAAGATGATTATCAAGAAATTGTGAAATATGCAGCGGATAGATATATTACAATCGTTCCTGAGATTGATATGCCCGGTCATACCAATGCTGCTCTGGCTTCTTACGCAGAATTAAATTGTGATGGAAAAGCGAGAGATTTATACACGGGAATGCGAGTGGGTTTTAGTACGCTTTGCACTCGCAATGAAAATACTTATGAGTTTGTGGATGATGTAATTAAAGAATTGGTGGCGATGACTCCTGGACCATATATTCATATCGGCGGCGACGAATCTCATTCGACTAAAAAGAAAGATTATATTTATTTCATTGATCGAGTGCAAGACATTGTAAACAATCATGATAAGCAAATGATGGGCTGGGATGATATCACCGCAGGAAGTTTAAAATCAAATTCCATCGCTCAGCATTGGTCAAAAAAAGAAAATGCCCAAATTGCGGTTGGTCAAAATGTCAAAATTGTGATGTCGCCAGCCAGCAAAGCTTATCTGGATATGAAGTATGATTCGACCACCACTTTAGGCTTAAATTGGGCTGGATTTATTGAAGTAGATTCGGGCTATATTTGGAATCCCTCGACATTAATTAAAGGTGTTTCCAAAGAAAATATTTTAGGGATAGAATGCCCGCTTTGGACGGAGACGGTGACTAATTTGGAGGAGTTAGAATACTTAGTTTTTCCAAGATTAATCGGTTATGCAGAGATAGGCTGGACGAAGCAAGAAGATAGAAATTGGGAAGATTATAAAAATCGGTTAGGCCATCACCAAGCTAGATTGGAAGTTTTAGACATTAATTATTATCCTTCGAAATTGGTTCCTTGGAATAAGCCTACAGAAAAATAAGTTAAGATAAAAAATTAATCGTTGCTTATAATTTACTGGTAATCAATAGATTAAGTTTTTTTTGAATATTTCAGAAAAGCTGTAACAATTATTTGTTACAGCTTTTTTTATGGTTCATAAACTAAGTCGTTGAAAAACTCGCATTGCATTACTTGACAAAACGAGATCTGATCCTAGTCTTTTCATTTCTAGAAAGAACTCAATAATTTCTCCTTCAAATCCTTTTTGTTCAAATGCCATGGTTTTGGTAATGTTGCCTCTTCCTGCAACATTGATTGTGACTTTCATAATTCAAAGATTAATAATATGGAAAAATCCATATTTATTAAATAACCTAAATAAAATTCAATCTTTTGGATAAGTAGTCCTTATTGGTATTGAATTTGAATACATATAATCTGTCTACACAGATACCAAAACTTCTTAAATTAACTAATAAAAGCCTAAATAATCCCAAGATATTTGGATTGATAACAATCAACCCATGAATAAAACTGTACAAAATTTTTTCTTCCTTTTTCTTTGTTTCATTTCATATCAAGGTTTGTCACAAACTTTGCAAGGGTCTTGTATTAAAGCAAACTTTGGTATAGATGGTTATGTTTATGCCAATGGAAGTGAATATGTAGGTGCTGGGGCTATCATAAATACTAATAGTGCAGATGATTGGTTTTATAATGCTTCTATTTATCCTGGAACTGGTCGAAATGTAATTGATACGGCTGGATCAGCTTACTATAATTCAATTCTATTAAGTGGAACAAATACTTTTTTTGCTAGCCCAATGAGTCTTCCAGCCAACTCGGTAGTTGCTGGTAAAAGATGGCAAGATGCTACTTATGCACGTGATTATTTTGGTGGGACTGGAGCAACCGATTCTACTTCTTATACCTCTGCGAGTAAAAATGGAGATCCTTTAGATTCATGGGCAACTGGCCCAGCTAATGTAACACCAAAGAATGATTTGATTGACTGCTATTCACATATGAGAAGAGATGGTGAATTAGCAACAAGTCCTTTGTGGTTATTTTTAGGTTTTTCTAGAATCTCAACTAATGGAGAAAGTTATTTTGATGGAGAATTATTTGCCAAAGATGTTGACTATGATCCTGTTACTGGCTTTTCATCTGCAGGAAATGAAGAAGGACATACTGCTTGGCAATTTGATACAGATGGTAATATTACTGAAATTGGAGACATTGTAGTTACGGTTAATATGTCTACAAATGGTGCTCCCAATTTTGAAGTTAGAATATGGGTAAGACGGTTTGATTTTCAAAATATTGATCCAGCAACATTTGATTTTGGGACTAACTTTGATGGGGCTTCTAATAGTTCAGTTTATGGTTATGCTGATATAGTTCCTCCTGCTGGGAATGAATTTGGTTGTGGAGTTACGAATGAAGAAACGTGGGTTGCGCCACCTTGGGGAACCCTGAGTTCAGGTGGAAATTATAGTTTAGCATATGAACCAGGACAGTTTGTAGAAATAGGTTTAAATCTATTTGAATTTGGAATTGATCCGCAGGTAGTAGAGGGAATGGATGGTTGTGATTTGCCATTTAGTAATATTCTTTTTAAATCACGTGCTTCAAATTCATTTACGGCTCAACTAAAAGATTTTAGTGGGCCTTTTGGATTTTTGAATTTGAATGAAGTAGAAATTCAACTAGCTGCAGATTCTATTACTTGTTATAATCCAGTTATTCCAATAACTGTTGCAAATGATTTTCCAAATTATTATTATGAATGGTCAACCCCAGATGGGAATATTGTTGCCAATATAAATGATACCTTAATATATGTAGATGCACCGGGAATGTATGTCCTAGCTTCAGCATTTATTGATGGGTGTGAATTGAAATATGATACTATCCATGTAAGTGCTTATACGGATTCACCTCCTGCAAATATTGTAAGTGATACGATTTATGATTGTAACAATGTAATTGCGAACTTATCGGCAGCAGATAGTGGGTATGTTTATGCATGGCTTGGCCCAAGTAATGTGAGTTATTTTGGTCAGTCCATTTCCGTAACGGATCCTGGTATTTATTATTTATACGTACAGAATCAATATGGTTGTATTGGGATAGATTCAATTTATGTAATTGAATATCCATGTCAAGATGTATCGACTAATAATATATCTACTACGGTTATTCTAGATACTTTACCACCTTTTTTCACTCCGCCACCTGCGATTACAATTGATTGCGGATTTGATTATTTTGATTTAGGAATTACAGGAGATGTGTTTGATGAAACAGATAATTGTGATCCTTTGATCGAAGCCATTTTTATCGACAGTTTTAATACAAACGGATACTGCTCTGGTACGGGGCAAATAATTAGAAATTGGATATTAACGGATGACTGTGGAAATGAGTTTCGTGCCTCCCAAGAAATTATTTTAATTGATACGATAGCTCCAGTTTTTTCAGCACCAAATGACGTGACAATAAATTGTGATGCGGACTTTTTGGATTTGAATTTAACGGGTGGATCGCCCGTTGTGATTGATGAATGTGATACAGTTTCAGTAATTGTAACTTATGTGGATAGTATTGAAGCAGATTTTAATTGTAATGGTCAAACTCGAATACAAAGAATTTGGTCAGCAATGGATGACTGTGGGAATACCTCACAAGACACTCAAATGATTATGATGGTTGACACAGTTGGTCCACAAATTTTTGGGGTACCAATTCTTCCTTCAGTAAGTTGTGATAGTGTACCCGATCCACCGATTGTTTTTGCAGTAGATAATTGTGATGCAAATCCAAGCATCATTTTTACAGAAAATACAGCCTCGGCTACATGTCCTAATTCATACGTTTTAATTAGAACATGGACTGCAACTGATAATTGTGGGAATCAGACCATACTTACTCAGGAGTTAAATGTGGAAGATATTTCTAATCCAACTATTTTAAGTTTTCCTAATGATATAACTATTTCATGTGATTCAGTTCCTCCGCCATTTGAGCCTGTTGTGGAAGATGATTGTGATTCAGAGATTGATATTGACTATAGCGAGCAGCAAATTTTTGGAAATTGTGAGGGAAATTATGTATTGATTAGAAGTTGGATTTGGACAGACGATTGTGATAATGAATCTTCTGCTTTCCAAACTATTACTGTTCAAGATAATACACCTCCGACTTTTACTGCGCCAGCTGATGTAACGTTTGACTGTACAGTTGATTTAAATAATTTAGTAATAGTAGGTGATGTAACAGATGAAGCAGATAATTGTACTTCAATAATTGGAGAAGCAACTTATACTGATAATGCCAATTATGTTTGTGTAGGAACTGGGGTGATAGAGCGAACTTGGAATTTAACTGATGCCTGTGGAAATGTAACTGAGTATGTTCAAACAATTACAATCTCAGATACTACTCCTCCGGTTTTTTCAATTCCAAGTGATATTACCATCGATTGTCATTTGGATGAAAATAATTTGACAGTAACGGGAGATGTTTTGGATGAATCAGATGATTGTGATAACACTTTGGGACAAGCCACTTATCAAGATATTATTGATGTCAATGCAAGTTGTTCTTCGGAAAGTAGTATTACTAGAATTTGGAGTTTGGCAGACGATTGTGGAAATATTACTATTGATACCCAGTATATTTTAATCGTTGATACCATTGCTCCAACTTTTGATATGCCTGCTGATATCACCATTGATTGTCAAGTGGATAATGGAGATTTCACCATAGTAGGAGAGGCAACAAATGTAACAGATAATTGTGATCAGAATTTAGTTCCAATAACCTATACTGATATTTTTACAGCTGATGGAAATTGTGTCGGAGCAGGAACAATCGAAAGAATTTGGACAATTGCTGATGAATGTGGAAACACTACAATAGATACCCAATCAATAACATTAATTGATACTATTCCACCTGTTTTTTCTGTACCTGCTGATATTTCCTTGGACTGTGAACAAAATCCTAATGACTTAAATTTGACGGGAGATGTTATAGATGAATTTGATAATTGTTTTACAGCACTAGGAGAAGCAACTTTTGTCGATAGCGTTTTAAATAATAATCCATGTGAAGGCTCGATGATTATTTTTAGATTATGGAGTTTAGAAGATGGTTGTGGAAATATAACTACTGAAACACAAACCATTTCTGTAGAAGATACGACACCTCCAGAATTTTCAACCCCAGTAGATGCTACATTGAACTGTTTTTCTGAATTACAAGATTCTTTAGTTGTTGGAACAGCAACAATAATAAATGATAACTGCTCAATTTCGCCAGGAATTACTTATTTCCAAGATAGTATTCTAGTTAATGATTCTTGTAATTATTTAATTCAAAGAGCTTGGTTTGCGGAAGATGCTTGTGGAAATGTGGCAGTAGATACCCAGCTAATTATGATTGCTGATACCATTGCTCCTGTGTTTAATGAAAATTTAGATACGCTGGTAATTGGCTGTGATTCAATTCCACCTCCTGCAACTTTGACCGCTTCTGATAATTGTGATAGTTCGGTAGTAGTGCTTTTTTCAGAAACAATTATTCCTGGTTCATGTAATAATAATTATACAATACTCCGAACATGGACTGCAACTGATCGTTGCGGTAATGAAACTATTTATACTCAAAATTTAGAAGTTCAAGATAATGCTGAGCCTATTGTTTTTGCTTTTCCAGCAGATGTAACTGTAAGCTGTGATTCAATCCCTTTGGTAGAGATACAAAATGTGGAAGACAACTGTACAGTAAATATTACATTAGATTTTTCAGAAACTAATACTAACGGTTCTTGCCCTAATGATTATATAATTACACGGACGTGGACATGGACAGACAATTGTAACAATACTTCTACATATTCTCAAAATATTACAGTATTTGATAATACACCTCCAGTTTTTACTATTCCTGCAGACATTACAGTAGATTGTATAACAGATGTAAATGATTTAAATTTTACTGGAAATATTTCAAATGCTTCTGATAATTGTGATGCACAAGTAGGAAATGTGGTTTATTCAGATGAAGTATTTTCTAATAGCTTTTGTGGAGAAAGTAGATTGATTCACCGAACTTGGTCATTGAGTGATTCATGTGGAAATACCATGTTTGATCTTCAAGTAATTACAGTTGTTGATACATTGCTTCCTTCATTTACCACTCCAAATGATGTGACTATAAGTTGTGGTGATGATCCAAATGACTTGACTTTAGTAGGTGATGTAATCGATGAATTTGATTCTTGTACATCAGCAATAGGGGAGGCAACATATTCAGATAGTGTTTTGGTAAATACGCCTTGTGAAGGTGCATCAATAATATATAGAATTTGGAGGCTGGAAGATGATTGCGGAAATGAATTTCAAGATATTCAAACGATTACTATTACTGATACTGATGCTCCTGTTTTTTCAAATATTCCACAAGATGTAACGGTTACTTGTGATTCGATTCCTCTGGCAATTGATCCAATGGTAATGGATAGCTGTGCTTCATTTACGCTAAATTATTCAGAAGTAAATACTGCAAGTTCTTGCTTAAATAATTTTATTTTAGAGAGAAAATGGATTGCAACTGATGCTTGTGGAAATCAAGATTCAGTCATTCAAATATTGACGGTGATAGATACTGTTGCACCTGTACTATCAAATATACCAATGGATATTACTGTGGATTGTGAAGATTTGCCTTCGGTTCCAGTTTTAAATTTTACAGATAATTGTAGCGATACAGTCTTTGTAGTTTTTTCTGAAAATACAAATGCAGGAGCTTGTATTGATATTCAAATTGTTACAAGAAATTGGACGGCAACAGATGTTTGTGGAAATCAAATTTCTATTTCTCAACAAATCACTTTAAATCATTGTAGTCCACAGGCAGTTGTAACTTTACCACCTGATACAACTTTGTGTGAATTTGAACCAATTGATTTTGAAGTAAACTTAATTGGAAGCTATCCTTCTCCAGTTTACCAATGGCAGTATACAACTGATACAACCTCGAGTTGGACAAATATTGCAGGAGCAACTAATTCGTTGTATTCTATCAATTCCGTTACATTGGCTGATGCTGGGTATTATCAAGTTTTGGTTTCAAACAATATAGCTGACCTCAATGATACATTATGTAGTGTAATTTCAGATATAACTTATCTAGGGGTTTTACCGCATGCTCCTTTAACAAATTTAAATGATACTATTTGCGATGGTCAGGTTTTACTTTTTAATGGCCAAAATCTTACGACTACGGGGCAATATACTGCTAATTTAACCGCAGCAAATGGATGTGATAGTATTGTGATCATCGATTTATTAGTTCATCCAACTTACGAATTGACGCACCCTGATACGATTTGTTTTGGAGAAAATTATGCTTTTGGAAATGGTTCATTTTCGACAAGTGGGACTTATTCTTTTACCTTTTCGACCATCAATAATTGCGATAGTTTGGTACATTTAGAATTATTCGTTTATGATGAAATTCAAACTAATTTAGCGGATACCATTT
>CAYGRM010000174.1:7931-13309 GCA_964352225.1 uncultured Saprospiraceae bacterium
TGGTGCATTTAGAATTATTCGTTTATGATGAAATTCAAACTAATTTAGCGGATACGATTTGTGATGGAGAAACCTTAATTTTCAATAGCCAAACGTTAACTGCAACTGGTCAATATACTGAAGTTTTAACAGCTACAAATGGTTGTGATAGTACGGTGATCATCGATTTATTAGTTCATCCAACTTACGAATTGACACAACCCGATACGATTTGTTTTGGAGAAAATTATGCTTTTGGAAATGGTTCATTTTCGACAAGTGGGACTTATTCTTTTACCTTTCCGACTATTAATGGTTGTGATAGTTTAGTGCATTTAATATTGGAAGTTGATACTGCTATTACGACAAACTTGGTGGAAGAAATTTGTGCTGGAGAAACCTATAATTTTAATGGAGAAGTTATTTCAATCACAGGTCAATATATTGATACTTTAACAGCCGCAAATAGTTGTGATAGTTTTGTATTTCTAGATTTAACAGTTTATCCTGTTTATGAAATTTTCCATTCAGATACAATTTGCGATGGAGAAAATTATTCATTTGGAAATGATATTTATACTACGAGTGGATCACATTCATTTACCTTTCAGACGATGAATGGTTGTGATAGTTTAGTACATTTAGAGTTGATAGTTAATGATACTTTTATTGTTAATTTGGAAGCAAATATCTGTGATGGGGAAACCTATAGCTTTGGAAATAATGACCTTACTCAAACTGGAGTTTATACAGATTCCTTAACTACAATTTCAGGATGTGATAGTATTATTGTTTTGAATTTAACGGTAATAGAATCGACTAACGAAACCATCAACGTGGATCTTTGCTATGGAGAATTTTACGAAGGAACAGCTTACTATCAAACCTCTTATCTAAACGAATTTTTGACAAATATTTATGGATGTGATAGTATTATTAATACTAATATATATGTGAGTCCTGAGGAAGAAACTATTTTCGAAATCAATATTTGTGAAGGCGAATCCTTTAACAATATAACCTATACTCAGGATGCAATTTTGATGGATAGTCTTGCCACTATCAATGGGTGTGATAGTATCGTAATTACTAATATAAATGTACACCCAAATTATGAAACTACCGAAGTAATTAGTCTGTGTACAGGCACACCTTACCAAGGAATTGTCTATCAAAACGACACAATTTTTACTTATAATTTTCAATCAGAATGGGGCTGTGATAGTATCGTCATTCGTCAACTTCAAATTCGAGAAGAACTTTTCGATTCCATTGATATAATAATTTGTTTAGGAGAAACTTATCAGGGTACGGCTTATTCAAATGATACCATCTTAACTGAAATTGGAACTTCAGTCAATGGTTGTGATAGTACTTTTTATACAAAAATTGACGTAGCATTTCCTTCCGATACTTCTATTCAAGTAGAAATTTGTGATGGAGAAAATTATACGATAAACACTACAACTTATTCACAATCAGGAAATTACACTCAACTTATTCAATCGGTCAATGGCTGTGATAGTACCATTAACCTTGAATTGATTGTTTGGGAAAATTACGAATCAACTTTCACAAACTTTATCTGTGAAGGCGATTTTTATAATGGAAATCAATATTTCGCAAGTACAGTTTTGATAGATTCCTTATCCTCGATTCATGGTTGTGATAGTATTTTAATTGATGAAATAAATGTGCTTGAGCCATCGTCCGAAACTCAAATAATTCAAGTTTGTGAAGGTACACCATACCAAGGAGTTGTTTATGCAAATGATACAATTTTAGTTGATACTTTACAAAATTTAGGAAATTGCGATAGTATTGTTTTTTATAATATAACATTAGTTACAGAAATCAATATTGCCATTTCTCAAACCCTATGTTATGGTGAGAATTGGAACGGAACTACTTATTATCAAGATATCGTTTTTACTAATAATTATGTTTCATCGGGAGGATGTGATTCTATTGTTACAACTTCAATTACCGTTTTACCATTAGATGAAAATACGGTTCAAGTTGACCTATGTGAAGGGGAAACTATTTTTGTTGGAGGGGCAAATCAAAGCTCCAGCGGAAACTATTCTGATACACTAACTTCTGTCAATGGATGTGATAGTTTTGTAACGACCATAGTAACGATGAATCCGATTTTTGAAGAAAATTCTGAATTCGATATTTGCTATGGTGATAGTATCTTGATCTTTGGAATCTACCGATCAAATCCTGGAAATTATGTTCAAAATTTATCTACTCAATACGGTTGCGATAGCACCATTACAATCGTTTTAAATGTAGGACCACCGCCTGCAAGCACAAACTATTTCTTTTATTTATGTGAAGGTGATAGCTTATTAGTTGGAGGGGCTTATCAATCTGCTTCAGGAGTTTATGTGGATAGTTTAACTAGTGTTATAGGTTGCGATAGTCTGATTACTACGACACTTGAATTAGTTACTCCAATTCCTACCTATCAAGTTGGAAGTATTTGCGAGGGTGATAGTTTAATTATAGATAAACACACTTATTATACCACAGGAAATTATGTTGACACCTTGACTTCTTACACAGGTTGTGATAGTATCGTCAATTTTCAATTGACCGTATACCCAGTTTATGAGTTTACTCAAAACGTTGAAATATGTCAAGGGGAAACTTATTTTATTGGAGGTGCTTTCCAAAATTCTACAGGGATTTATTACGATAATTACACTACTATGAATGGTTGCGATAGTATTTGGATTACTAACTTATTGGTTAAACCTCTGAGTGCATTTGTGCAAGAATTTAATCTGTGTGAGGGAGAATCTATTTATGTGGGAGGAGCCAATCAAACAACCTCAGGAATATTTTATGATGTTTATCCAAATTCAATTGGTTGTGATAGTGTAGTTACCTCAACGGTAGTTTTTCATCCTAATTATAACTTTGATTTTGAATATACCATTTGTCAAAATGATAGTATTTTCCTTGGAGGAGCCTATCAAAATACGGCAGGTATTTATTTCGACCAATTTACCACAATACATGGTTGCGATAGTATTATCTCACACATCTTAAATATTTTTGATGATGAAATAGATTACTATTTCGAAGAAACTATGTGCGTTGGAGACAGTATGTTCATTGCTGGAGCTTGGCAATTTGAAGCTGGAATTTTTGTGGAAAATTTCTTATCAATTAACGGCTGTGATAGCATCATAACGACAAACTTAAATGTTTTGGAACCGAATTTTATTATTGGAGAAAACGCAGAAATGTGTTTTGGCGATGAAGTGCAACTTTATTTGGAAGGGGCTGAAGGAGTTGAAAATATTACTTGGTATCCTGATTTTAGTTTGAGTTGTAATGATTGTCCAAATCCTGTTGCGTATCCAGACGTAACTACTACCTACACCGTGACTTATCCCACGGGTTGTAATAATGAAATTTTAGAAACTCAGATAACTGTTGTAGTCATTGATCTTGCTCCAATCGAATTAGTAGAAACTCAAGTGACTATCCTCGAAGGAGATACAGTTATTTTAATGATTGCAGATGCAGATAGTAGTTTTAATTATACTTGGATCGATAATAGAGGTAATGTAGTTTGTGATACTTGTTTTTCTTTTATGGTTTCACCAAATAGTTCGATTAGCTATACAGTCATAGCAAATGATCCTACAAACGGGTGTCCCGGTTATGAAACTGTAGTAGTTAACGTTAGGCCTCCAACTTGTGAAGATGGAACTCTAGAAGTTGCTAATGTGATTTTCCCTCAAAGTGGAGGTTATGGAGAACTACTCGAAATCAAACATGATCGAGTTGAAATAAGAACCTTGCGGATATTTAATAGGTGGGGTGAATTGGTTTTTGAAACAAATGATGTGGACGATAAATGGGATGGGACGTTCAGAGGTCAATTACTAAACCCCGCAGTATATGTTTATTATATTATCGGAGTTTGCGATGACCAAACAAAGTTCATCTATACTGGAAATGTTACTTTAATTCATTAATATTTAATAAAATCTCCCACACTTTCTTTCCCTCCAACAACACATATTGAACAAACTTTTATTCATAATAAAAGTTTTGACAAACCATGAAATCAAATTTTACAAAAAGTGTAATTGTATTGTTATGTCTTATACATTCTATAGGCATAATGAAAGGACAAGATATCCACCTATCGCATATCCATGCTTCTCCAACGCTACTCAATCCTGCAATGAATGGGTTGTTCATGGGGCAGGCAAGATTGATTGCCAATAGCCGATCGCAATGGAATTCTGTAACTAAAGGATACACAACCGCAGTCGCCTCAGCTGATATGCGGATGTTTGTTGTAAATAGAAAAGATTTTATTTCCGGAGGAATTCAGCTTTTTGCAGATCGGGCAGGAGATTTAAATTTTACCACTACTTCAGCAGCACTTTCTTTTTCTTACCTCAAATCATTTGATAAATTAGGTCGAAATTTTATTTCAGTTGGCATTCAAAATGCCTATGTAAGTAACCGAGTCGATTTTTCTAAAATCAAAACTTTCGATCACATTTCAGCAATGGGAAGTGGCGAAACAACGAGTCAAATAAATTACTTTGATGTCAATGCTGGGATTGGTTGGTTTTATAAACCAACCAGATATAATTCTTATTATGTTGGTTTTTCAGCCTTCCATTTAAATAATCCAGATGTAGGATTTCGTAATAAACTAACATCTGGAAATGCACTTACTGCCTATCGTAGGTTTAATTTGCATGGAGGTGCAACGATTCGATTTTCACCAGCCTTTACACTCAAACCTAGTTTTCTTTTTATGGATCAAGGTCCACATCAAGAAATTACCTTTGGTACTTTTATCAGATATAAAACTTACAGAAGTGGCTTACATAAAAAACCGTTATATTTTATTTATCTCGGAGGTTGGATCCGTTCTTATATAGAAAAAGATATTCAAGGAATTGATGCTTTTGTTGCATCTATGAAATATGAATACAGACAATTGTCTATCGCTATTTCGTATGATATTAATTTATCAAAATACCGATTAGCTAGTGGTGGGAGAGGAGGTTTAGAATTTTCCATTATCCGAATTTTTGATTGGACAAGAGATAAAAGAAAAAATGCAAAAGTGAAATGTCCAATTTTATAACATTACATTTACATTTTTCAAAAAACGATATTAGTCTGAATGGATTAATATCGTTTTTTCATTTTAGACCAATCCATTTTTCAACACTTTCAAAATTATAAACACTTCGTGTCTTTTATGTTTATTCACTTTTCTTATCTTTAAAGATTTATAGATTAAACGTAACTATTCAGCAAGTTTTAAGATTTGACTTTCGTCAAATAGAACTTAAACGCAGAGACAGGGAGACGCAGAGTTTTAAATTTTTCGAAGAAAAATTCTCTGC
>CAYGRM010000175.1:0-13254 GCA_964352225.1 uncultured Saprospiraceae bacterium
CGATTTTACCACCATCATGCAGCGAAATAATAGGATTTTTTTCGAGGTATAGATTTTGCGAAGTTTAGGGGCGAAAAATGAAGTGGAAAATTCTTTTTTTTCGAAAAAAAAATAAAAAAGGGTTTCTTTCCTTGAATAATCAAAAGAAAGAAACCCTTTTAGGATTAATAAATCATTTCCTATAAAAAAAATTATCGACTTCCTAAATCCTGAGATGGAGAAACGTTAAAATATTGTTTGTAAGCTTTTCCAAAATAACTAGGATCAGCAAATCCAACTAAAAAGGTTACCTCAGAAACTGATTTTCCAGATTCTTGTAATAACTTTCGAGCTTTATTCAATCTAAATTCATTGATCATCTTGCTTGCACTACTTCCAGTAATGCTTTTTATTTTACGAAATAACTGAACTCGACTTAAAAAAAGTGCCTCTGCCATTTTTTCAACAGAAAAATTCTCATCCTTATAATTCTCTTCAATCACATTGAGAACTTTTCGCATAAATGGATCAACCGTTTCGGCTTGTTCTATTTGTTTATCACTCACATTTTCAGGAGTAGTAATATTCCTCCATAAGTTTTGAGCTCTTTGTTGTTGCATTAAGATAGTTTTTAATTGCCTTTTGAGCGTATCTATCTGAAATGGCTTATTCATCCAAGCAACAGCACCTGAATCAAATGCCTCTTTTTGATTAGTATCACTATTGTGAGCCGTCAAAATCATAACAGGTATGTGAGCCGTCAACTCATTCTCTGCTATTTTTCTACACAACCATCCTCCATTATGATCAGGTAAAGTCCAATCGGAAATTATAATTTCAGGAATTCGATTAATAGCAATATTCAATCCTGTTGAAGTAGAATTAGCAATTTCTACATCATAGTCGTTAGACAGAGTTGATCTTAAAAATTCTAATAATTCAGGCTCATCCTCTACTACTAAGATTAATGTTTTATCAGAATTACCATCTGCATCGAGTCGTGATGATTGCTCTTCCTTATTTAGTAAGGTACTTATTGGCATTTCATCCATCATGACGATTGGAATGTTTACTTTGAATGTAGCTCCCTTTCCTATTTCAGATTGTAGTTCGATATTTCCTTTCATCATTTCAACCAACTCCTTGACCAAAGCTAACCCAATACCTGTTCCACCTTTTAATTTTCCTTGAGTCCCTTGAACATACCTTTCAAAGAGTCCTTTTTGTTCATCAACTGCGATTCCTGGCCCCTGGTCACTTACTTCCAATGCTAAAGAATATTTATTATCCTTTTTTTCAAAATCTCCATATAAGGTTACCCCTTGGCCTGGTTCACAAAACTTGATGGCATTTCCTACGAGGTTGGAAAGAATTTTATCCAGCTTATCGTAATCCAAAAGGAATTGTCCTTTGGGCATTTTTATTTTTTGATTAAAAATTACTCCTTTTTCGATGGCTTGCTGTTCGTATCTTTCACACAAAGAGTTGAAGGTAAAATCTAATTGACCAACTTGAGGATTTAGTTTTAACGCTTTGGCCTCCGCTTTATTCCAGTCCAAAATTTGATTAAATAGCTCCATCAATCTTTTTCCATTTCTCCTAGCTAACTGAATATCTGATTTAGTCCCAGGATCTATTACATTGTTCTCAGCTCTTTCGAGAGGAGCCAACATTAAAGCCAAAGGAGTTCGAATATCGTGAGTAATCGAGGAAAAAAGTCGATCTCTATTCTCGGCGAGTTGTCGATCTAATTCTAATTGGAGGGCGAGTTGCTTTCGCTTATTCCTATTCCGATAAATCAAAAAAGAAAGGATTCCTATTCCAAAAAGTCCAATCAATGAGATAATAACTAAACGAGTTTGAGTGATAGTTTTTTCTTGCTCTAATGATTGAATTTGACTCTCTTTCTTTTTGGTTTCATACTTAGTTTGCCATTCTTGAATCTCATCATTCCGACGAGCTTCCTGAATATTCATATAGTAAATTCGATTTTTGACAATCCAATCCTTTGCTTCTTCAAACCTACCCGCTAGCACCAGCGCTTCCGAGTACTCTTCAGAAAAAGTTAACATGGTCGCATCTGAGTTCTCTTTTTCAAAAATGGGTTTTAACCTTTCAAAATGCCGAACACATTCATCAACTCTTCCCATCTCGCAAAGATTTGTACCATAGTCAGTTAGTACTCTAGCTTGAAAACTCTTTCCAAATACATGAATACTATCTATAACTTTTCTAAAATAATTGTCTGCTTGTTCATACTCTTTTGTTCGAGTATGTAAGTATGCTTTCGAATAATAAAATCGATACTGATCAGCTGTTGAAACGGAGATAAGATTCAGCAGAGAATCTGCATTTCTATAAGCATCCTTTGCTTCGTCGAAGTCACCTAAATATGATTTCATTAAACCAATACTCTTATAGACTTCAAAAGATGTATTATTACTCTTTGCTTCTTTATTTAATTCTAATGCTTTATTAAAGTATTCATCTGCTTTATCCATATCCAATTGCATATAAGTAAAGCGACCTAAACGATAGTACCATTCCACCAGACTCACATGAGCAGAACCTTTTATAGCAGTCAATGAATCGGCAGTAGATTTCATGGTATCTAAAATCTTAGTGCTAATATTTCCTTGTCCATACTCTTGGAATTTCCCTACTAAGCCAGATTGTTGATAGTACTTCCAAATAATCGCAGAATCTTTTCCTACAATCTCCACCGCATCTTCAAAAGCATGATTTAATAAAGGAAACAAAATAGGTAAGTCTTCTTTTCCAGCATTCTTAAAATACTCTCTCCAGCTGTCCATTTTTTTTTCAGCAGGAACTCTCTCTAACTCCACTAATATACTATCCAAGTGTAACGTATCTTGAGCGATGCCAGAATTAGTAATTACAAATAATAGAAGTAGTGAAAATAAAATCCTCATATGTGCTTATATCTAATCTCTATTCTTGAAATAGTCTTTGCCTAAGAATTACAAGATAATTTTTTTTTTAACAAAATGATAGGTAAACAATTGAAAACCAAAGAAATACAAAGTAGTAGGTATATTATATCTAATAAAATTAAATATACTTTCTGTTTAACTCAAAAAAACGACTGAATCTAATTATTTATTAAACTGATCATATATTCTTTCATTGTAACTTTCAAGAATACTAAATTTAGAATTGTTGCAAGTGACTGATATACTTATTTTTTTGGGAAATAATTTTCATCACGAATAATTATTCGCAGGGTTGGAAAGAGTATTTCGACTGGGTGCAAGGAGACGATTGCGAATTGGGATGTACGGAGTGTTAGCTAAATCAAGTTATTCCAAAACAGATACTTGCTTTTAAAATTTCGTTTGATGTGATTGATACTTGGAAACGAAATTGGAGTTTTTAACTCCAATTTCGTTTATGCTTTTTTCAGATTAAAATTGAATCTTTTTCTCTTCGATAACTTCCCCATCACTCATCAATCGAACATAATATTCTCCTTGCGGCATATTAAAAACTTTAAACGTAAAACTAAACTTATGCAGTCCTCTTACCTTTTTCTTATTTTCAAAAAAAGCATGTTTTAGTTCGCCTTCAAGTGTGTAAAGTCCAAAGGTCATCAACTTATCTTCTTCGGTTTTAAACTTCCATCTTCCTTTGAGAATAGAAGGTGCTTCTCGGTAGGCAGGTTCCCCTGGCTGGCTTATTGTTTTATGTAAAACAACATATTCTGGATGAGATACTCCAAGCAAATCCGCTACATGATTAGCCAATTTTCCATGATCAATATTTTCTACTCGCTTATTATCACTTATCGCCCAAATCGCATATTGTGCAGCATCATGTTTGTATAGTTTTTCCTTGGCTAAATATTGAGCAATCTCCAATAAATGCCCTGTTGCCAAAAGACTCATACTGAATCCACTACCCAATGTCGGTGAACCATTAGGTGCTTGAATGCATGCTGCATACATTTTTGCAACTCGATTTTTATTTCCTTCTATAGCTAACATTCTCTCCTCTGTAATCATTAAATCTTGTTGAGAAGGATCATTAGAATTAAAAATCAACCCTGCAGGAATTTGAATATCTATTTTTTTCTTGCGGAGATTTTTGATTTTTAATTTTAAGCAGTTACCGGTATGTCCACCTTCACCTTCAGCAAAAATTTGAACATAGCCGTTCTCGACCGCTTCGGCTAATAATATACTTTTTGCCTGAAGAAAAGCTGATGAAAAAAATAATAGGGAAAATAAAATGATTGATTTTTTCATAAGAATTATTTTGGGGAAATTTGAAAATAGTTTTTTAAAAACGGCAAATGACCTATTTTATTTTCCTAAAAAAATCTATTAAGATATAAAGAATCACAAAACAGTTGTTTTGAAAAAAGATAAACAATAAATTTAGTTCTTAGAAAGAGTATTAAGATGAAAGTATAAATAATTGGACATCATTTTAAAAACAGCTATTTTACGCATCCATTTTTGAAACGAAATTAAAATCACAGATAGATATGAGTGAAGACCGTCCCTGGCTAAAAAACTACCCTAGTGGAGTTCCTGCCAATATTAACCCTGATGAATACAGTTGCTTGATCGAAATGTTTGAAGAGACTTTTGATAAATATCGAAAGTTACCTGCATTTACTTGTATGGGAAAAAGTATAACGTTCGATCAATTAGATAAAATGTCAAAGCAATTTGGAGCATATCTTCTGTCTAGAGGTTTGGAACCTGGAGACAAAGTTGCTTTGATGATGCCAAACCTTTTGCAATATCCAATTGCCTTGTTTGGAGCGCTCCGGGCAGGCCTGGTTATCGTTAACACTAATCCACTTTACACACCTCGTGAAATGAAACATCAATTTTCAGATTCGGGTGCAAAGGCAATTGTTATTGCTGAAAACTTTGCAGCTAATTTGGAAAAAATAATTCACAACACTTCCATAAAAACGGTTATTGTTACCAGCATAGGTGAATTGCTCGGAACAGTAAAAGGAACCTTGACCAATTTCGTAGTGCGAACGGTAAAAGGTATGGTTCCAAAATATAATATTGCTAATACAGTTACTTTTAAAGAAGCTTTATCTCAAGGAAAAAAATTCACACTTCCTGATTTACAAGGGAAACCTGAAGATGTAATTGCCCTGCAATATACAGGAGGAACAACTGGAGTTTCCAAAGGGGCAATGTTAACCAATCGAAATCTGATTGCTAATATGTTACAGATTCGAGCGACGATGATGCCTTTTTTAAAAGAGCAAGAAGAGCTGGCTTTGTCACCCTTACCGATGTATCATATTTTTGCTTTTTCGGTCAATGCATTGGCATTGCTAAGTATTGGAACTCGAACTATTTTGATTACCAATGCTCGAGACATTGACTCGATTATCAAAGAATTTAAAAATGAGAAAATTACTTTGATGACTGGAGTGAATACTTTATTTAATGCGTTACTCAATCATAAAGATTTTGCTTCACTTGATTTTAGTTCTTTGAAAGGATCTGTAGGAGGAGGTATGGCGGTGCAAAAAGCAGTCGCACAAAAATGGAAAGAAGTAACTGGTTGTGCTTTGGCGGAAGGTTATGGAATGACTGAATCCTCACCTGTAGTTTCGACTAACCCAATCGATGGTTCGGGACAATTAGGAACTATTGGAATACCTGTTCCATCCACCGATGTTCGAATTACAAATGAAGAAGACCAACCTCTAGCGGTAGGTGAAATTGGGGAGATTCAAGTAAAAGGACCACAAGTGATGAAAGGATATTACAATCGTCCTGAAGAAACCAGCAAAACTATTTCGCCTGATGGTTGGTTGCGAACTGGAGATATTGGATTGATGCAAGCAGATGGTTTTTTTAAAATAGTTGACCGTAAAAAAGATATGATTTTGGTTTCAGGTTTTAATGTTTACCCAAATGAAATTGAAGATGTCTTAGCAATGCATCCAAAAATTTTAGAAGTTGCTGCGATTGGAGTTCCTGATGAAAAATCAACCGAAGCAGTAAAAGTTTTTATTGTAAAAAAAGATAAATCATTAACTGAAAATGAAGTGCGAGAATATTGTACAGAACAATTTACAGGGTATAAAAAACCAAAACATATTGTCTTCCGAGATGAACTGCCAAAGACAAATGTGGGTAAAATATTAAGACGTGCACTTCGTGATGAAAAAACGTAAGAGCATTGTTACATGATTTATTCATTTGTTAAAAAAATCTCATTTGAAATATTTTGAATGAGATTTTTGACTTTAGCGAGAAATTATAAAGTTAGGATTTTTGACTAAAAACAAACTAATGAAATTTACTTATCTCAACCTATCCCTTTTCGTTTTTATACTGTTTTCATTTTCTCAAAATTCGTTTTCACAAGATGAAGTAGTGCCAGAAGAAATTCGATCTAACCAAGGCAGGTTTTATATTTACTGGGGGTGGAATCGAGGGTATTATTCCAACTCTGATATTCATTTCAAGGGAGATACTTATGATTTTACTTTGTCAGATGTAGTGGCTAAAGATCGACAATCACAATTTTCATTTGAAACTTATCTTAAACCAACAAATCTAACTGTCCCTCAAACTAATTTTGGAATGGGTTATTATTTCCGAGATAAATGGATTTTTACGATGTCGATGGATCATATGAAGTATGTGGTACAAAATGCACAAGAGGTTCAAATCAATGGATATATTCGAGAGATGTCTGACATTTATGATGGCGAATATTCTAATCAAAATATAGTTATTCGACCTTCCCTTTTACAAATGGAGCATACGGATGGATTAAATTATTTCAACTTCGGAATCAGCCGGGCGGATAATTTTTTAGAGAAATTTGATTGGGCAAAAGATAAAATCGAATTACAACTCATCGAAGGTTTTGAAACTGGGCCATTGATTCCTCGATCAGATATTACTTTGCTTCGCCAAGATGATATTAACATTTACCATTTTGCAGGTTGGGGAGCTTCGCTAAAAACGGGTTTGCATTTGACACTTTTCAAACACTTTTTTATTCATAGCGAAGTCAAAGGTGGGTATATAAATCTTTTCGATATTCTGACTTCCTCGGTTGGAAATAATAAAGCGAAACAAGACTTTTTCTTTTTGCAAACGACGTTTCAGTTTGGAGCGATTTTCTATTTTAAGTAGTAAAAAAGTTTTTGAATATCGATTTAAGAACGCTACGCTAAGGATTTAAGATTTGAGAAGTATCGTCCACCTTCTCAAATCTTAAATTCTTGTTTGATATTCGATATTCCCGTTACTTCCGATTCAACCACCAACCTAACCAAGCGCCAACCAATCCCCAAGCAGCAATAGCATCTATCAAATATCCCGTACTATCCGTCTCCATCCAAACTTGATGCAAATAAGAAATTGTTAAATACCCAATCACTCCAATAGCCAAAGAAGCTAACAAACTAGTCATAAAATCATTCTCTCGAAACTTCATTAAAACCCAAACTAATAAAAATGCAGAAAACAAATCAAGCAAAAAACCTCTTGTCATATTCATTCCCATGTTTACCTCAAAGGCTTTGTGGTAAGATACTGTAGCCCAAGGTTTACCAGTCATAGATTCGCGTAACGCTACTTCCTCTTCCATCGAAGCATCATTTGGGACAGTAGGAATCATGTAGTGACCATTTTCCAAATCAAGTTGACTTAAAGCCTCCATGATTTGATCTTGCTTTGGAGTATACTGCATCTCTGCTTGATGGAGTTTTAGCACATTCCATGAAATGAATTGCCACATAAAAAGGATTAATCCTGCTACCAAGGTACCAACTAATTGTTTGTTCATAATGTTGATTTTTAAAAATTAAAAAATTCGTTTTGCTTTGTTTCGTTGATAGGGAGAAATAAGAGAGGTGGGAGAATTTGTTGAAACTAAATTAATATTTTTTTTGATAAAAAAGAAAAAGCCTCTCCGGAAATTCCGAAGAGGCAAGGTATAGTTTTATATTTTTGTAAGAGTGTTTTAGAAATTATAAATATAACCTGCTGCAAATCGATGATAATTGACACTAAGATCTGCAATGTCTGAATTAAAGACAGCATCTTTTGGCCCTTTACCATTTACGTTAAAACTGTAGGATAAATTGAAACCTTTGATATTGATTCCTAATTCGATACTAGCTCCAAGTCCCCATCGCTTCGCACCTGCTACGATTACATTTCCGTTTCCATCTTCAATATCTGGTTCTGCCACTTGAGCACCACCAATCCCCGCACCTACATATGGGCGAACATTTCCTGTTGCAAATCGATACCAACCTTTTGCTAAGATAGATCGTAACCCAAAAATTTGAGCACCAAAAATCCCGCTTGTAATATCTACTCCTGCTGAATCTTTTTCAACTCCAACAGTAAGTGCTTCTCCATATTCAAGACCTACTCCTAATTTTTCAGTTAATTGGTATCCACCCAAAATATTATACGAAAGACCTCCTTTTGCTACCTCTGAGAAATCACCGACTGGTTTTGCAAATGCGATATTTGCTCCTCCAAAAAGCTTTTCTATATCAAACTGAGCTTGAGAAGATGTAAAAAAGAAAGCTAACATAGCTACTGATAAGATTAATTTTTTCATGTTTTTATTTTTAATGTTTTTATAAAATTTATGAGTTCAAACCGTTCATTTGATATCATATGCAGCAACATGAAAAAAGGTAAATGGGGAAGAGATTTTTTTTTGAAAAAAGATTTCTAATTAATTATTCCTATTCTAAAAAATAGGCGAGTCATCTATTTTGTTGGACACAAAAAAGCCCTTTCGAATTTCTTCGAAAGGGCTAATTAATAACTTTTGTTCGGTTTGCTATTAATTATTTTTTCAATAAATCTCTAATTTGAGCTAATAATTCTTCTTGAGTTGGTCCAGCTGGAGCTGGAGGTGCCGGTGGAGTTTTGGTTTTATTATAAGATTTTACAATCATAAATAAAACTAATCCAACCGTAATTAAAGAAATAATGCTATTAATCCAATTTCCATATTTAATGCTATTCGCAGGTTTTACAACTTCCCCATTTTCCATAACTGCAGGTGATAATTCATAGGCTAAATCTGCAAAGTCCATTCCGCCTGAGAAGTGTCCAACTATAGGCATCATAATATCTGTTACAAATCCATTCACTACTAATCCAACTGCTCCTGCTAAAATAACAGCTACTGCCAAATCAATGACATTGCCCGTCATGATGAAATCTTTAAATTCTTTTAACATAATTAAAGTGTTTTGTTTGTTAATAAATATTTAGGGCTAAGAAAATCTTAACAACCTCTATGACGAATATAATTAATAATGTCACATTTTTCAAAAAACGAGAAGTCAGATGTGAGGTTGGTCACTATGCTCTCGGTCAGGATTCGGGGGCTTCGTGTTATCACCATAAAGTGTTCAATTCAAAAAATAGCCACGAAGGAAAGGACTTCCAACGTGGCTAATTAAATTTATTTTAAAAAAAGAATTAAGCGTTAGCCGCTTGCTCTTCTCTAATTTTATTCAAAGCAGAACCTGCTCGCACCCAATCGATTTGAGCTTGATTATAAGTGTGTGCTACTTCAAAAGAATCTTCCGTTCCGTCACCATGAGTCAATACTACTGTCAGGTTTTTACCTGGAGCAAACTTATCGAAACCTTTGATCGTAACTTTATCATCTTGTCGAACCAAGTCATAAGAATTTTTGTCAACAAAAGTCAACGCCAACATTCCTTGCTTCTTCAAGTTCGTCTCATGAATTCTTGCAAATGATTTTACAATCACCGCGTGAACACCTAAAAATCTTGGCTCCATCGCAGCATGCTCCCGTGAAGAACCTTCTCCTAAGTTTTCCTCTCCGAATACAACTGAACCGATTCCATTGTCTCTGTAGTAACGACCCAAATCTGGAACTGCACCAAACTCACCCGTTTCTGCATTCAATACATTATTAGCTTCTCCATTGAAATAGTTGATCGCTCCAATGTAACAGTTGTTAGAAATGTTCTCTAAATGTCCACGGAATTTCAACCAAGGACCAGCCATAGAAATATGGTCAGTTGTACATTTTCCTTTCGCCTTAATTAAGATTCTCATTCCTTGCAAATGCTTTGCAGTAATTGGTTTGAATGGAGTCAATAATTGAATACGATTAGATTTAGGATTTACTTTTACCTTTACATTTTTAGCACTTCGAGGAGGTTTGATATATCCCATATCTTCAACATCAAATCCATTTGGCGGTAATTCAACTCCGGTAGGTGGATCCAATTTTACTTGTTTCCCATCTGCATTGGTCAAGCTATCTGTCAATGGATTAAATCTCAAATCACCTGCGATGGCCATGGCAGTTACAATTTCAGGAGAGGCAACAAATCCATGTGTATTTGGATTTCCATCATTTCGCTTCGCAAAATTTCTATTGAAAGAAGTGATAATTGAGTTCTTTCGATTTGGGTCATCGGTGTGTCTTGCCCATTGTCCGATACATGGTCCACAGGCATTGGCTAAAACAACTCCACCCATTTTCTCAAACGTATCCAAAATACCATCCCGCTCAACGGTGAATCGAATCATCTCCGATCCCGGCGTAATGGTAAATTCTGACTTAGCAGTTAATTTTTTATCAACTGCTTGTTGAGCCAAAGAAGCTGCTCTGTCCAAATCTTCATAAGAAGAATTCGTACATGAACCAATCAAACCTACTTCCAATTTTGCAGGGTAATTATTTTTCTCAACTGCTGCTGCAAATTTAGAGATAGGCCAAGCTAAATCTGGGGTGTAAGGACCATTGATATGTGGTTCTAATTTTGACAAGTTGATGGTGATTACTTGGTCGAAATAATCTTTTGGATTTTTATAAACTTCAGGATCACCTGTTAAATCATTTTTGATTTTATTCGCTAATCTAGCAACACTTGCTCGACTAGTTGCTCGAAGGTATCGATCCATTGATTTGTCATAACCAAAATTAGAAGTAGTTGCTCCAATTTCAGCACCCATATTACAAATTGTTCCTTTTCCAGTACAAGACAAATTCTTCGCACCTGAACCGAAATATTCTACGATATAACCAGTTCCACCTTTTGCTCCGATGATCCCTGCCACTTTAAGAATCACATCTTTGGAAGAAGTCCATCCACTTAATTTTCCAGTTAACTTTACTCCGATGATTTTAGGCATTTTTAATTCCCAAGCCATTCCAGCCATCACATCTACTGCATCAGCTCCACCAACTCCGATAGCCACCATGCCTAATCCACCTGCATTAACGGTATGCGAATCTGTTCCAATCATCATTCCTCCTGGGAAAGCATAATTTTCTAAAACGGTTTGGTGAATGATTCCTGCACCTGGCTTCCAAAAACCAATTCCGTATTTTTTAGAAACTGTTTGAAGGAAATTATATACCTCTGAATTGACATCCAAGGCAGTTGCCATATCTTTATCCGCGCCTAATTTTGCTTGGATCAAGTGATCACAATGTACCGTCGAAGGCACAGCTGTAGTTTCTTTTCCAGCCATCATGAATTGCAACAACGCCATTTGAGCAGTAGCATCTTGCATGGCAACTCGGTCTGGTTGAAACATCACATAATCTTTTCCTCGGGTGTATTCTTGAAGTGGAGATTCTTCGTGAAGGTGTGAGTAAAGGATTTTTTCGGTAAGACTCATTGGACGGTTGAGTGCTTTTCTAGCTGCTGCTACTCTCTCTGAGAAACTCTCATAGAAAGCTTTCAACATGTCCTTGTCAAATACTTTATTGGCCATGGTAGGTCATATTTTTTATTGGTGATTTAATCGAATTTTAAACAGTTTGCAAATTTAGTTTTTTCCATGAAAAAACTAGCGAAAATTGAAAAAAGGGGGTGTTTTTAGATAAAAAAAGCGTTTTTTCTATCAATTAAACGCATGAGAGGAGATTTGGTTGGGAGAAATAATACTGCTGAGAAGTAAATACTGTATTGTATAGTGGAAGCAATGATTTTACAATTTAATAATTGATTCGTTTACACACATTTTCTAAAAGGTATCTAATTAATACTATTTTTCAGTTTTTAAAAATTTCAAAGTCTCTGTCTTAATCCATTCCCAACTCTCCTAAAATATTTAACATCGCAGGTTTTATTTGAGGCCATCCATAATCTTGGTCTATTAAATACGTACTCACCTCACCAACCAAATCTGTAACTTCTCCTTTTTCAGATTTAATACCAACTCGATAACCTTCAATATCCCATTTAATTTCTTGATGATTTCGAGTCAAGGCAATTCCAACATAGGCAGAAAGAGGGCTGACTAACTCATAAGGACTACTAAAATTCAACAACAAAGACTCGTCAAGTTTATCAAAACTCTTTTCTGAAAAATCCAATTCTTCTTCGTCTATATTCAAACTTTCCGATAAAAGACTAATTAATTTTTCTAAATTTTCTTTGCCTCCTTCCCATAACTCTCTATCAAATTTTTCGTCAAAAACTATTTCTTTTCTTTTAAAATTACTCGTCAATGGTTTTTTATCAAGTTCTCCTTCCTTAAAAAACCCTTCATAAAATAATTCAATGTCTAGTCCATTCGCATTTCTGATATCTTCGATAATTGAAAATTTATTTAGATTCTGATAAGGGCTAATCCATTTTAAAATTACAAATCCATTTGGTAATTGATGAAATTCTGCAATTTGAGATAACTCTCCAACGTCTTTGATTAATGTCGATTCTTGCTTTAATTCATTAAAAATATTTTCCTCCACATATGCAATGGAAATAAGTGGAACGCTTAACTTCCAATTTATCGATCCGTCAAATTCCACATTTTCAAGTCTATTTAAATCGCTTTCATTTTTTATTTGAACTACTGTCCTATCAAAAAACTCAATGAATATTTCTTTCTTTTTATTTTTAAATGTTCTAGAAACGCCATGTCTTTTGATCGTAGGTATTCTAAATAGAGCATCTGTTTTTTTTATTTTTTCAAACCGTTCAAAATCTAAAACTTGAACTTTGACAAAATCATTTTTTCCCAACATGATTTCCATTTCTTGGGCAAACATTGTATTTGAAATAATGAGTAATAGTTGTATAGCTATGATCTTTAAATATGATTTCATGATGTTAGTTTTATATTTTTTCCATTTGTAAAGAACTCACAATATAAAAAAATTCAAATCCTCTCCTCCTTAAGTTTTAGAAAAAGAATAACAAAACATTGATAATTATCACTCCTAATAAATTTTTCTTTTCCCCAACGAATATTAAATTAGCATTAAATAAATCACAATCTTATGTAT
>CAYGRM010000176.1:0-13146 GCA_964352225.1 uncultured Saprospiraceae bacterium
CCAAGCAAATTGTCTTGACTTGATAATCCCAAAATTGATCAGTTTTTCATCTTTTTCTTTTCCGACCCAATCCAGTAAAAACATTAACTTCGAAACTTTAGAAAGACGGCCTTGCATTTCATTGGTTATCTCTTCCAAAATCTGATTGACCTGCATAAAGTCTTTTTCTATGGAATCAATTTTATCTCCACGAGTCATTTCTGCTGCAGCTATTCCCAAGTCAAAACTGATATGAGCATTCATTCCCATCATCAAATGTTGGACAATAGTGAATGGTTGATTTTTCACCTCAAAGGCAGACATCCAAGATTTAGAAATGGGTTGATTTAATTTATAATTCTCATAAGCATCAATATAACGATTGGCAAAAACGACATCGAATTTTTCCATTCGTTCATTGTCATCAAATCGTTTTTCTAAAATAGACTTTTGAATTTGAACGGTCGTTCTTTGATAGACGTAAGCGAAAATGCCGAGGTAATTATTATCGCCAATAGTTTCTTCGATAATTTGGTCTAATTTTTTTATTACCTGATCAATGGTAGAAGGGAGGAGTGTTGGCATTTGATTTTTTTTGTAAAAATAGAAATAAAATTGTAAAAATAGATTTCTTGATTTCTCCTAACAATAAACACACGTAATCCTTTTTTGACAAGTACAGATCAGTTTTTCTAAGATCATTATTCAAAAAACTACTATATTTACAAAAAAATGATTTGATATATTATAAGATCGTTCGCAACAAATTACCTATTTAATATTTCTATCAAATATAATATGAATCTATTCTATAAATTAATTACTGCTTGTTTTTTTTTATTTATTGGAACTACAACTAGCTTATCGCAAGACACCACGATTACTTTCCAAATTACTATACCAATTACCGCAGGCATCGATGATGTAGAAGAGCAAGAGGACGGAACTATTTATACTAGTTCTACAGATTTAGAGTTGATTTATGATGTTGATGATCAAAAGGTAGGATTGCATTTTGAAAATATTCAACTTCCTCAAGGTGCGGAAATTGAACAAGCTTATATTCAGTTTCGCGTTGATGAATTCTCCACAGGCGCATGTGATTTAAATATTTATGGAGAAGCAGTAGCTGATGCTACAAGTTTTTTGACAACACCTTTTGATCTATCTAATCGATCTTCTACTGCTGGTATCGTCAATTGGTCACCTGACAATTGGTTAGTTGTTGGTGCCGAAGGAACTAGTCAACAAACTCCAAATCTCGATTTAATCATTCAAGAAATTGTTAATCAACCAGACTGGGAATTTGGAAATGCGATCAATATTTTGATTTCTGGTTCTGGGAAAAGAGTAGCTGATTCCTTTGAGGGAGGTTCTGATTTTGCTCCAAAATTAGTTATTGAGTCGAGTTATACTTTTTCTATTGGTAACTTGGAAAATATCTATATCAATGAGTTAATGTCTTTAAATAATGTGGTAGAAGATGAATATGGTGAAACGGATGATTGGGTAGAAATTTATAATGATAATGAAATTGGTGTGATGCTGGAAGGAGTTTTTATTTCTGATGATCTGACTGATACGACCAAATGGCAATTTCCAGAGCCCATTTTTATTTTTCCAAAAAGCTACGCTATGATTTGGTTGGATGATGCTCCTGAGCAAGGTACCAACCATGTTCCTTTCAAATTAAGTAGTGGGGGAGAATCGGTTTTTATTTCACAAAATCAAGGAGGGGAGTTAGTGGTTCTAGATCAAGTAACCTTTGGTGCAATGCCAGAAAATGTGAGTTATGGTCGAGAAATGGATGGCAATGACAATTGGGTTTATTTTGGAAATTCTACACCTAAGGAATCAAATAATGGAAGTGATTTATTTTTAAATGCTTCCGTAGATTTTTCTATTGCAGGAGGATTTTATTCAAGTGGGACAGAATTAACTTTAAGTACTAATGACCCAACCGCAGAAATTAGATATACTATTGATGGTAGCCTTCCTAATGAAAACTCACCAATCTATAACAATGCTTTTACGTTAAACTCGACGACACTCGTTAGAGCAAGAGCTTTTAAATCAGGGTACATTTCTAGTTTGCAAAAAGAAGAATTTTATTTGATTGATAATTCTCATGAACTGCCAGTTGTACAAATTACTATTGACCCGAAATATCTGTGGGATCAACAAGAAGGTATGTACATCACAGGAGAAAATGGAATTACGGGAAACTGTTCGGATTTTTTGGGACGCAACTGGAATCAAGATTGGGAGCGCCCCATTTCCATCCGATATTTTGAACCTAATGGTGATGAAGCTTTCCATTTGGAAGCAGGGATGAAAATTGCAGGAGGTTGTTCGAGAGCATTCGCGATGAAACCATTTAACATTTTTTTCAGAGATAATAAAGTTCAGTATCCTGTTTTTGAGCAATTGAACTTTCAAGAATTCAAGCGCTTAAAATTACGAATGAGTGGAAATGATTATCCCCTAACCATGGTTCGAGATGCGTCTATTCATGCTATGCTTTACAATCAAGTGGATATTGATTTGATGGCTTATGAACCAGTAGTTGTTTATTTGAATAATGAATATTGGGGATTTTATGGGTTACGAGAAATGTATAATAAACATTATGTAGAAGCACATCATGGAGTGGATAAAGATAGTATCGACTTGATAAAAAATCCTTATAAATATTCTGAAATAAAAGAAGGTGACAAAGTTGCGTGGAACGAGTTAACAGATTTTATTGAAAATAATTCCATACAAACTGATGCTAATTATGATTTTTTGGATACCAAAATGGATATGAATGAATTCATGAATTATAATATTGCAGAGTTATATGCTGCGAATTATGATTGGCCCTCCAACAATGTGGCAGTTTGGCGAGATCGTAATGGAGGAAAGTTTCGCTGGATGTTTTATGACTTAGATATTAGTTCTGGGTTTGCTCAATGGTCACCTTCTAATGCTGGGTTTAATGCTATTGTACATGCGACAACTATGAATGGAGATGACTGGCCCAATAATCCTGAAAGTACATTGTTTTTGAGGAAAATATTGGAGAACCAAAATTTTCAAGATGAATTTGTTCAGCGAACGTGTACTTTTGGTCAAACCATTTTTGCACCAGATCGAGCAGATCATTTTATTGATAGTTTATCTTTTAAGGTAGCTTCAGAAGTTCCTGCCTTGATGGATAAATTTGAAAATTCACCTGCCGATTGGTTTATGTGGAATGCCAATCCAGTTGGCGGAAGTCTTATATCTTGGGGAATTAATTTAAATAATTTCAAGAATTTTTGGAAAGATCGCTTAGATAATGTTTTATCTAATTATGAAAATTTCTTTGACTTTAATGGACATTATAATTTGAATATTAACTTTGATGAAACGACAAATGGAACAGTAGTTTTTCATACTAATGAAATGAAAATTCCGTTCCAATATGATGCTAAATATTTTGATAATGTGCCCATTCGAATCAAAGCAATTCCTAAAGATGGATATTATTTTTGGAAATGGCTGGAGACTGGAGACACGACGGAGGTAATTAATTTCTCTTCTTCAATTGATGCTGTTTTGACGCCACTTTTTTTGCAAGATGGTACAGTTCCAACGGTTGATTTAGAGGAAGAAATGGTTTTTGAAATTATGCCAAATCCAGCGAGCTCTACAGTTTATTTAAAATATAAGTTTCCTGAATCAAGCGATTTGTTAATACGTGTGTATAATGTTATAGGAAAAGAAGTTTTTGAAAGAAAAATAATTTCTGGAGTTTTTAGCCAGCAAATTTCGATAGATGTAAGCGAATGGGCAAGGGGAGTTTATTTTTTAAAAGGAGAAATTGGAGGGAGTGAGATTGTTAAAAAAATGATTGTTGATTAATTTGAATATCCAACACTCAACAAGGAATGTCCAATTTCCAACAGTACAAAAATGATTGATTGCTAGAGTTGGAAATTGGTTATTCCTTGTTCATTATTGGATATTCAAAAGTCATTTCATCTTCTTCACATATTGCGTCAAAATTACAATATGTTGTCCATCCACTTTTCCTTCGATGTGATTAGGATTATTTTGATCAAGAGAAATTCGTCGGACGGCAACTCCTCGTTTAGCAATCATACTTGTACCTTTTACTGCAAGGTCCTTGATTAAAACAACCGTATCACCTGCTTCTAATTTTACGCCATTGCTATCTAAGTGAACAATAGCATTTTCATCAGGCGCTAAAGATTTTGCCCATTCAGCTGTTTCCTCTTCCATATACATCATGTCCAACATATCTTGAGGCCATCCTGCATCTTTTATTTGGTTCAACATTCTCCATGCGATGGCTTGTACAGCAGGTACTTCACTCCACATACTATCATTGAGGCATCGCCAATGATTGACGTCGATTTTATCAGCATCTTCAATTTGTTCCAAGCAATTATTGCAAGTCATTGCTGCATATTCTGGTCCTTCTTTGCTTGGTGGAACTTGATACACTTTCAAATCATCCACAGAGCCACATAACTCACATTTGGAATCGCTCCGTTTTTTTATGTCTCTCTCTAAGCTCATTTATTTTTTTAATTATTAAATTTAATGGCGCAAGATAGGAATTTCAACTTATTTTTATTGGATAGTTTTTTAACAATTTTCTTTCCTTCCAATATCTTCAATCCCAAAAAAAAATACATAATTTAGGATAATATTTTTTAACTCTAAAAAACCAAAATTATGATTACTAGAATTTTACTATTATGCTGTTTATTGATTACAATAAACTTAACTGCTCAAATTCCTACTGATGGTCTTGTCGCTCATTATCCCCTTGATGGAAATGGTATTGATTTAACTTCAGATACTAACAATGGTGAATTTGTAGGCGGAATTACTGATGCCGAAGATCGATTTGGAGTAGCACATGGTGCAATAGAATTTAATGGACAAGATGGTTATGTCAATGTGCTAAATGACAGTAGTCTAGATTTTACGGAAGAGATGAGTATTTGTGTCTGGATTAAAGTAGCCAACCTTTCTAATCTCAATTTTATTGCATTAGTGAATAAGTGGGAAGATGCACCTGGAGGAGGATTAGGTTATTATTTAGGGATAAATAATAATGCATTCGAGATTAGATGGAATACAGGGGCAGCTTTTTCGGATGGAAGTCCAATTGTACAAAATGAATGGATTCATTTGGTAGTAACTTACAGCGCAAGTGAAATGATCATTTATAGAAATGGAGTAGTTGATATTTCCATTACATCAGGTGGTCCTATCTCCTCGAGTAATGTTGATTTGAGATTTGGTCAACAAAGTGAAATATTCGGAAACTCTCTTTTTTATAGTGGACTTATGGATCAAGTTTTACTTTACGATAGGGCACTTACTTTTGATGAAGTAGTACAAATTTATGGAAACGATCCTACAAGTGTGACTAATAATTTCCTAGAATCGGATATTGAAATTTATCCAAATCCGTTTCATGATTTTATCCAAATAAAGTCAGATGCATTTCCTAATGGGAATATTGTGGGAGAGTTTTTTGATATAAATGGAAGGTTAGTACAACAATTTTCAGTTAACTCTTTTAACCAAAACGTATCGACCGTCAACTTAGAGAAAGGAATTTATATGTTTATTATCAGGGATAATGAGGGAATTTTGAAGCGAGAAAAAGTAATAAAAATGTAAAAAAGTTTGAGGTAAAAATAAAAAGGGATTTGAATTCAAATCCCTTTTTATTTTTTATGTATCAAAAAATAAGTATTCCTAGAAATCAATATCTACGCCCCTTTATTTTGAAAACTCGACTTATCGTAAATCCAAAATGAATATCTCCATCTAACCAATTTCCTGTGGTATTTCCAATAAAAGCTGGCTCAACTAAACCACCTGAATTAGAAAAATGTAATTGGAAAACATGGCTTCCAGTATCGATATCAAGACCGATGGCTAAGGAGTTCGTTTTGATGGGGTCTAGCTGGTCAGGAAGTGTATAATAGTATTCACCTTTAAGCGAAAGTGTTTTTGTCAATTGAAATTTAGCGGCAGCCCCAAAAGAGATAACATCATTTTTAAGGAGTTTAGTTTCCACTAAATTATAATGAGTGAGGGTAGGGACAAGCTGTAAAGAGAATCGACTCCCAAATTGTCTTGCTGCAAATAATTGAAAAGTGTAAGCTAGTCTATTTTGAAAATGGATGGGTTGGGAAGGATCCGCATTTTTTAGCATGATCGCACTTGCAGTCGTTAATGCAGTTAGGCTTATCGGAAAATTAGTGGCACCTTTTTGCTGCCTAAAAATTCTAAATTTGGCAAATGCATCTAATTGTTTGTCTAGGGAACTTCGCCCAATTCCTACCGTTACCCAATCTTTAATAGCATAGTCAAGGCCTAGTCGAATGATGGCTTGATCTAAACCAAAAAAATCATAAGCGCCACTATTAATACGCCCAAATTTATGCGAAATTAAAAATTCCATTTCCCCTTCTTTGAGCATTTCTATGGAGTGTCCGACAACTACTCGTGTTCCTTCGAAGGTATTAAAAGCATATTCCGTTTTTGATTCTAATTGGGCTTGCGCAAAAGAAAAACTTAAAAGTAAAAGTATTAGCGTAAGCGTTATGAGAAATAGGTTTTTCATTTTTTTTAATTATTTGGGGCACCAGCATCGACCCATGATTGTAATTTGTCAATTTCGCAACTAGATATTTTAGGACCGCTAGGAGGCATAATGGCAAATCCTCCAGTATGATTGATAGATCCCATTAAACTGCCATCGTTAACATAAGGCAAAACATTATTATAGGTTGCTAAAATGATATTTCCTTGCCGATCAATAGTATTATGGCATGCACCATTACATTGAATGTCAAGAATAGGGAGGACATCCATAGAAAATGAAACCGTTGTAAATTCACATGGAACTCCAATTCCTTCTACAATTTTATATTCATAAAGATCATCTTTGTTGTCGTAATAACAAGATGTACACGTCAAAATAAATAATGCCAAAAAAGTGATAGACCAAAAAGTATTTTTCATGTTTTAATTATTTTGAGCACCTTCAACAATCCAATTATTAATGGTTGCAACTTGACAATCTGTTAATTTATTTCCTGCAGGTGGCATTGCTGCATATCCTAAAGTATGCTTAATACTACCCAATAAAGTTCCATTTCCAGCAAAAGTTCGGATATGATCATAGTCTTCCAAATTGATATTTCCCTGAGAATTATTTGGTTGATGACAGCCGTAACATTGATCTCGAATAATAGGCATAACATTATTAGTAAAGGAAGCATTATCAGAATTACAGGGAGTTTTACAATCCGTATTATTGGCACCTTGGTCAATCCAAGTTTTGATAATGTTGATTTGTGCAGCAGTTAATCCGTCGGCGGGAGGAGGAGGCATAAAGTCTTCGTCATTAGGATTTTCAGTTATAGTTTCATAAAGTTTACTATCATTTGGATTACCAGCATTAACTTCTTTCATCACTTTATTATAATTATCCATGATGACTCCATCTTCATGACTTGCGGTGCTATGGCAACCATCATAGGCACAACCTGCAACTAAAATAGGTAAAACTTCATATTGAAAAGAAATGACTCCATTGTCACATAGATCAGTTTCTACAATTGAAATAATGGTGCCTGTATCAATTGAAGTTACCTCACCTGGAACTTCAATCACGAATGGTTCAGACTTACAAGCATTAATTTGTAACAATACAATTACAAAAAACACAAAGGAAGTTAATTTTAATACTTTCATTATTCGAGTTTTAATTTTTAAAAAATTACTGTGCCATATCCTCCACATAGGCTCTGAGATCTTCCACTTGTTTTTTACTCATGCGTTCTAATGGATAATGTGGCATGTACGGTTTATGTCCAGGAATAGCGTACGTACCATACGCAATGATTTGGTATAGTGAGAAATGAGAATCTTTAGTAATCATTCTTCTGATGTCTCGAAAACTTAATTTAGAATTGTCTAATTCATAATGTGAAACACCTCCAGGTTTGTGGCAATGCAAACAACTCAGTTCATAGATATCTTTTCCTACGTTTGCATCGCCACTTGAAACACCTTTAAACCCAATCTCTTTATTAGGTGGAGCATCAAAAAACGTGGCAGGGGATTTTTGTAAATAAAAACTTTTTAACCACGGTAAGAGTGTTGCTTTATTTTCAGCAAAGGGGAATGGTTGATTTAACTTTGTAAGATCATCTGCAGTTAATTCAAGATCACCTAGATTGAATTGTAAAGTCCAATAGTAGGAGAGGACTGCTTCGATTTCCCAATCTCTCATGGGGCGTCCTTGTGAACATTCGATGGCACAAAGTTGAATCGACTCCCGTAAATTTTTATGCGCTTTTTCGATTTTCTCATCACCATACTTTTTTACATAATCATCATTGTACCAACTTTCTCGGTTGACAATTCCTTTAAAAGTAGTGCCTTGCAAAAATGGGATACCTTTATTTTTTATATAACCTAATCGAGTGTCAGGATCACTAAATCTTAAATCTGGATCTTCTTGCTCTAGGTTGTGGCAAGTAGTGCAAACGTAGTATTTACTGACATATTTAGTTCTTTTTCCATTGGGTGATTCGGTTCGTCCGTACTTGACGATCTCTTCCCCTTTTTTTGCTAAGAGGGGATCAGGTGATAAATAATGAGCTGGTTTGTTATCTCCTAGCGCTAACAATACTTCTTGTAGGGGAGTCTCTTCAGTCCAGTTATTTTCAGGTTGTTGGTATTCAAAACCTAAAACCGAAATAATTAATGTGGTGGTCACTAAGACAATTACAAATTTTAACATCGGTAGTTCTTTTCAGAAAATTTAAATTGGTTGACTTTATTTTTCACAGTACGCATACCACTAAAGGTAGGGTTGCCTAGGGTAAAAATAATTAAACGAAAGAGCAGAAACCCTAATCTTAATTTTCTACTCATTGATGGCAATAAAAGTAGATTACTTTAACCCAGATCATAACCCTGAACTAATAATAAATGTATTCAAGGTACGTACCATCGAGTTATTATTTTGGTTGCCCCAAACTAAAATTATAACTTATACCTTAAGCCAAGATTAAATCCGATGTTTCTCAATAAAAAATAATCTCCCGCATTTAATTCAAAGTCATGAAAATAGTAAACACCAGCACTTCCAATAACTTTAGAAGTTAGTTTAGTTTCCACTCCCAAAGCACCTTCAAAATTTTTTATTGAAAAAGCACCTTCATCAAAATCTTGAATAAGTTCATATTCCTCGAGAGAAGTACTTAATAATTTATGTTTAAACCTTTGTTGGAATGGCCGATTTGCCACAAATCCAAGAGAGAAAAATGGCTGCCATTTTTTATGATTTGAAAAAAGATACTTTAGACTGATGGGTACTTGAATTTGATTAAGAGTAACGTATAATTCTCTTAATTTATCTGTTGGATCATTGGGCATGATTGTAGGGAAGAGCGCCAAGACTAATGGGTCTTTTTCTTCAAAAGTCAAATCCATTTTTCTTATACCTATTAATAATTTTACGTTTTTATTGAAGTCAATTTCACCTTCCACTCCATATGAAAATGCAGGTCTAAAAGTCGAAGATCGAACTTTAGTCAAACTATAAGGACTACCCGTTACTCCAATTTTAAACCCTTTGGGGGAAAAATAATGAGAAGGTTTTTTTCTGCGTTTTTTATATTCAAAAGTAGGATCGATGTTATTTAACAATACATTTACATTTCTATCTTCTTCCAAAAATGAAGCAACAGGAGAAATGAGAAGAGTATTCTGTGAAGCAGCTATTGTATTTCCAAAACGATCTTTGGGTATACTTTTATTTTGTTTTATTTCTTGAGAAGAATTGTAATTTTGTAAAGTTGTAAATGTATTACCCGTCCCGTAAACAAAAGGGTTTTGAAGTGAACTAGGATTTTTAGAATCAAAAAAGTCATTAGAGGTCTGGGGTGCAAAAGGGTTAGAATTAGTACCCAAATAATTTAATACTGATGAGTTTTTGTTTTGATAATCTCTTAAAGATTCCCTCTCAAGAGTTTGTTCTATATAAGTAGTATTGTAAATGGTATCAAAATGATAGGTAACATATTTATGAGTAGTCGTGTCATCTTGAATAGTTAATATTTTTGAACTTAATAATTCAATTTGATGATTTAATTTTTGATTTTGATAAAAGAGAAATCCTGAGATTAAAATAAACGGTAGGAGTAAAAGTGGAAGCCACCAAAATCCAAATCCACTTTTCTGATTGGAGTTATCGAAACTATCTAAACGACTTCGCATATCATCAAGGTCTGATTTTGAAGGTTCAAAATCAGGGTGATTCTCAAGTATTTTTTTAAATAAATCATCCTCGGGTCTATGTTTTTCCATTGCCTTCTTTTTTATGATGAATGCCGTACGAAGACTGCAAAATAGATCTTAGTTTCATACGAGCTTTAGCTAAGTTTGATTTGGAAGTACCAATGCTGATATTAAGTTTTTCAGCAATTTCTTGATGTTGAAAACCTTCTACAACATATAAAGTGAAAACTAATCGATAAGCTGGACTTAGTTTTTGTAACACCACAATTAAGTCATCAAACTCTAAATGATCCAAAGCAAAATTATAAGAAGCATTAGCTAAATCAGTTGTTGAAGAAACCTCTAAGTTTTCATTTAATCGACTATACTTACGATGATAATCAATCGAGGCGTTGATTAAAATTCTTCGCAGCCAAGGTTTAAAAGATTGATCCGAATCGTATTGGTCGATTTTTAAAAAAGCTTTTAGAAAACTATCATTTAAAATTTCTAAAGCCTCTTGACGATTTTTTGAATAGCGTAAAGTAATAGACAACCCATAACTGTAAAAATGCTCATACAGTTTCAATTGGCTCGCTCGGTTTCCTCTACGGCAGCCTTCGATTAATAATTGAATATTAGGACTGTCAGCCATTTAATTTTGTTTGTTGGTTTACTATACGATAGAATAGGGTAGGTGAGTTGCCTTAGAGAAGAAAATTAGTATTCCTTTTATTATAATTTTGTCATCAAAGAGTGTTTGGTTCTAAGACATAATTATTCAATAATTATGTCTTAGAACTTAACTATAAGCTACTTCAAATATAATATTACATAAATTCTACTTCGTCTCCTCAGGAACTACTCGATCTTCAATTCCTAAATGCTTTTCAATTTCTTGCTCTAAATATCTAGCTTTCGATAAACTCATGATCTCTCCTATGAGTTTAATATGTTTTTGACCATCTCTTCCATTGGCAATCATATAGATCGAATTATAACCAGCGTGACTTTTAATATAGATTTGATTAATCTCTTTGATTGGGTACTTTTTATCTTTTATCCATTTTTTAGGTCGCCATTTGATATGGAAGAATTCTTCATCAATCGTTAGAAATACTTTGTGATTTTTCCTTTGAAATAGATTATAAATGGGAAACATAAATAGAAGCCACGAGGTAACTGGATAAATCCAAGAAATATCTTTTTTGAAAAATGCGATCGTGAGGAAAAAAGAAGCAAAGAATACTATCATTAAAGGGAAAACATCAAAAAGGGTAGTAGGTTGGTTTACACTAAATTCCTTTTCATTTCGATACTCAAAAATATCAATTCCTTCAGGTTTCAAAACTTCTTGTTTTGTCATTTTGGAATTGAGTAGTTCCGAAATATTTTTATGAAATGGAAAAACAATATCACAACTGTTACACTTTGCAATTTTGTCATTGATGTTGAGATTGTCAGCTGGAATAACTGAACTACACGATGGACACTTGATTCGTTTGAATTCCGGCATCGGCTCAAGGCTGAGTTCTTTGAGCTTAAATTTATATTCTTCGATTGGTTCGTGATCCATGGCTTATTTTTTTCTAGAAAAAGGTTCATTCAAAATTATAGTATTGCTCCTACTTTTTCCAAAAGTTTTTTTGTTGCAATAATTCCTTCATCTTCGCTTATTTCATTTCCTTCAAATTCAATTCCGACATATCCTCGGTAACCATAGTTTTTCACTATTTTCATGATGCGCAAAAAGTCCATATTTCGTTCATTTCCTTTTTCATCAAATACATTAGATTTAGCACTTACTGCTTTAGCGAAAGGCATCAATTCATCGATTCCTTTATATCGGTCATATTCCTTTACGCATTTCCATCCTTCGCCACGTTCTATGCAGAAATTTCCAAAATCTGGAAGCGTTCCACAGTTGTCCATATTAATTTGTTTCATCACCCCAGATAACCAAGAACCATCTGAGGAATAACCTCCGTGATTTTCGACAATTACATTTAGTCCGGCGGACTTTCCATATTCTGCTAATTTTCCAAGCCCTAGAACCGCAGCAGCAGCAACTTCCTCCGCAGTTCCTTCTCCTGCTGCATTTACTCTAATGGAATGGCATCCAAGATGTTTTGCGGCATCTACCCATTTATAGTGATTTTCCACCGCCTGCATTCTTTCTTGCTCATCGGTAGCTCCAAGGCTACCTTCACCATCGATCATAATTAATAAATTTTTGCAACCATTATCATCAGCCCGTTTGATCATTTCATTAAGGTAGGCCGTATCTTTTGCTTTGTCTTTAAAGAACACATTTACATATTCTAAACCATCAATGCCAAAACTTCTAGCTTTTGCAGCAAAGTCCAAATTATCCATAGTTGCTTTATTCTCATCATTTCGTCCGAGTGATTTGTGCAAAGACCATTGAGCTAAGGAAATTTTAAAAAACATTTCTTTTACCTCATTAGTTGTTTCTTTCTTTGTTTTCGTAGAAGAATTTTCTCCGCAAGAGGTCAATCGTAAAAGTCCCCATCCATGGGCAGCCTGTCCAGAATTTTTGATAAATGTGCGTCTCGTTTTTTTCATGATAAATTATTAATTGTTTAAAATTTGTTTTGTAAATGTATTGTTATCATTTTTTTTGTAAAAAGATAACGGCTAAGAATAATCAAAGATAAATTTGAATTTGGAAAAATGAAATTACAATATTTTTAGAGAAGTACAAGTAAATTGATATTTTCGCTGAATTAATTTCTTTCAAAAAATCTGCGGTCAGTATCCGTGATAAATTTTTCTAAATAAATGAAAAACTTCCTATTCCTATTTGCCATTTGCTGTATTATCTTTTCTTGTGAA